>CAYOQG010000308.1:0-6572 GCA_964405925.1 uncultured Phycisphaeraceae bacterium
CATGGTCGCTGCCAAGAGTGCCGAGTTCCGCGACACGTATCGCCTCGATATCGCCCGGGATTGCACCCTGCCCGATCCGCCCATTCCCAACGATGAGTGCAGCGACGCGGAACGGGTTGTGGGCGGCACCCCAGAACCGTTGGTCGTACCGTTTGACCTCTCGGGTGGTGAGGAGTACAAGGACGCAACATTCGACTGCCTGATTCCTACTGGTCCTCTGACCAACATGGAGAACGACATCTGGTACGACTGGGTTGCGCCTTGTGATGCGGAGGCGACCATCGAGACCTGCGACCATTCGGCTTCACCTGAGGATCAGCCGAACACGACCTTGATCGTCTATGAAGGATGTGACTGTCCGGTACCTGATGCCCTGCGAATCGGCTGGAGCGACTTCTGTGGGTTCGAGTGTGGTCTGAGTTCGTGTGTGAATAATCTCCAGGTCACCGATGGGCAGTGCTACAAGATCCGCCTAGGCGGACACCGTCGTGGCACCCCGGCGGGTGATCTCACGATCTCGATCGATTGTCCGCCGTGCCCTGTCGGCCCGGTCACGTTCCTCGATCCGGAGGACGGGACGGTTGACGCTCGTCAGCCGCATCCGCTCGACGACCCGAGTGTCCTTTGGGGAATCGACTCGGTTATCGTAGAGGCTCCGGAGGGAGCTGACATGAACCGCTGCTGGACGTTCTGCGAGACGACGGCGGACACGTGGCCTGACAACTTCATTGCCGACATTATTGACAACGGCGACGGGACGTACACGCTCCAGCTCGACCGACCGATCACGCCCGGTGCGGTGACCACCATCACCTACACCGCCGCTAACGGAACCGAGACGCGCGGCGTGTTCATGTCGCATCCCGCCAACGTGGATGGGAATGGGTTCTCTCAGGGCGCCGACGTGAGCGCGATCATTAACGCGATCAACGGTGCCCCGCCGGCGCATGGTATCTACAGCATGGATATCAACCATAGCGGCGTGCTCACTGCGGCTGACATGCTGCGAGTCATCGACTTGCTGAATGGGGCGGACCCGTTCCAGGCGTGGGGCGAAACTCCGCGCAATGCGCGTCCACAGTGCGGCGTCTGTTGCCCGTAGCCGGTAAGGCAGACCGGCGGGTCGATTGAATTGGTTTCTTACTCGACCTCCACCTTCGAGGGAGTCTGAGGACGCTCTCGGGGGTGGGGGTCGCTTTCTGCGCTGACGGGGGCTTTAGAACCAACCGCCAATGGCGCGGGAGTGGCGGTTGGCCGAGACTCGAGGCAGAAGGACCGCACTCGAACGGCTTTGAGCCGGGCGATTGCTGGCGAGCTAGCGGACGGTTAGGATCGACGGGCGGGATAGGCCACCTAGCTCATGCGGAGTGTCCGTCGAGCATCCTATGAACGAAAAAAGTCGCTTCAAGACGCAACGTGCCAGAAAGCGTGATGCCCTGCGGGAGGTCGGAATCGATCCCTATGGAGGGCGGTTCGCCCGTGTGATGAGCAGCGACGCGGTCCGTCAGGCCGCGGCTTCGCTTGGCATCGAGGCCGGCCAACGCACGACCCTGCGGGCCCGGGTGGCGGGCAGAATCGACCTGCTGCGGACGATGGGCAAACTGGCCTTTCTCACCATCCGCGACGCGACAGGCCCAATCCAACTCGGGATCAGCAAGGCGGAGGTCGGCCAGCAGTGGACCGTCGTCAAGCAGCTCGACCTCGGAGATCTTGTCGGCGCTGACGGCGTGGTGGGCCGCACGAAGACGGGTGAGCTCACCGTGTGGGTCGACACGCTGACCGTACTTGCCAAGGCCATGCGCCCACCACCGGAGAAATGGCACGGACTCACCGACGTCGACCTGCGCTACCGACAACGCTACGTAGACCTGTTTACAAACCCACAGGTGCGTGACGTCTTCCGTCAGCGGAGTGCCATCATCAAGGCAGTTCGCGAGTGTCTCGTCGGAGAGGGCTACTGCGAGGTCGAGACGCCCGTTCTGCAGCCCATGTACGGGGGTGCCGCGGCTCGCCCTTTTACCACGCACCACAACACCCTGGACATGGATCTCTTCCTGCGGATCAGCCCCGAACTCTATTTGAAAAGGCTGCTGGTAGGGGGGATGGAGCGTGTCTTCGAGATCAGCCGCAACTTTCGGAACGAGGGGATCAGTACGAAGCACAATCCCGAGTTCACGATGATCGAGTTGTACGAGGCTTACGCGGATTACGGCGTCATGATGGAACGGGTCGAGCAGATGGTTTCCGCCGCATTTCAGGTCTCGGCCAAGGAAGCTGTCCCACAGCGTGTGAGCGCGATCGTGGCCGAGGTGCAGAGGCTCGAGGAGGCGAAAGGCCCCGAGGCAGCCGCAGAATGCGCCGCGTCAAACCATCTTTCAGCCTACCGCGAAGCGAGCGAAGCCATCGACTCCGATCGACTTGCGGCTGTCTTTGACGGAACCGTCCTCGATTTCACCCCGCCCTGGCCGAGGAAGCAATACGCCGCACTGCTTCACGAATACGCCGGCGTAGCCATGAACGACGCTGCCGGAGTTCGACGCAAGGCCGATGAGCTGGGGATCAACCACGGCGGGAAGGATGATGCCGTTGTCGTCAACGAGGTCTTTGAAGCTTTGGTCGAGCCTCACCTGATTCAGCCGGTGTTTGTATGCGACTACCCTGCCGCGATCTGTCCCCTGACTCGACCCCACCCCGAGAACCCCTCCCTCGCCCTCCGCTTTGAGGCGTTCGTCGCGGGAATGGAGCTGGGCAATGCCTATACCGAGTTGAATGACCCCGAAGCTCAGGAGGCCAAGCTGAAGCGCAAGGTCGCCGGTGAAGGTGACGAGACGATGGCAGTCATGGATGAAGATTTCATCGCCGCACTGGAATATGGGATGCCTCCGGCCGGGGGCCTGGGCGTGGGCGTCGACCGGTTGGTCATGTTGCTCACCGACAGCCGCAGCATTCGTGACGTGATCCTCTTCCCGCTTCAGCGACCCCAGCAGGATGGGAATATCTGAGCGATGTACAAGTGGTTCCTCGCATCGCGGTATCTTTACACGAAACTGATCGCGTTCTTCGCCGTGGCCAGCGTGATGCTCTGTGTGGCCATGGTGCTTGTGGTCATGAGCGTGATGGGGGGATTCTTGGATACAATCCGAGCACGGGCACGCGGGCTGCATAGCGAGATCGTCTTGGATAACGGGATGCTCCAAGGATTCCCGTACTATGCGGAGTTTGGCGAGTACCTGACGCGCGAGCTGCCCGACGTCGTTGATTACACCACACCCGTCATCTATACCTACGGCATCTTCCGCGTTCCGGTAACAACGTGGACCAAGAACACGCGTGTTGTCGGCATCCGCCTCGACGAGTACGTCAAAGTCAATGACTTCAAGGAGGGCCTGCATTACGAGCGGTACTTCCCAGGCACGACGCATCTTGGATTGCAGGCCATGCCGGTCGCCAGCTTCGATGAAGATGGCACGATCCGTTTGCCACGTGATCTCCAGGAAGCCAACGCCAAATGGCGGGCCCGGGAGACCGATCCCGAGGCGATCGCCGATTTCGAAGCGAACCCGTTTGCTTACTCGATTTATCCCGAGGTCACTCCAGCGATACCCGGTGAACGAGCGTTCGCAGCCGATCTCGGACCAGCCCGCTACGACGGGGCGGAGCGATACGGAATCATTGTCGGTTGCGACCTGCTCAATCCACGACGCGAGGACGGCAACTTCACCCGGTACTATGCCCGTGGGACGGACGTCGCGATCATGGCCCTGCCTCTTAGCCCCGTCGGAACGAGCATGGGCGAACCTCCAATCCGTATTCCATTGCGCTATGTAGACGATTCCCGAACGGGGATCTTCGAGATCGACAATGCCAGCGTCTACGTCGATTTCGATATGCTCCAACAGAAGCTCGCTATGGACCCCCAACCGTTCGCCGACGGCGGATTCACCACCGCTCGGGCCAATCAACTCCTCGTGGATACCAACGACGCCCTCGATCTTGCTGTAGCGCAGCAACGGATCGCCTCGGCGTGGGAGCAGTTTCGTCTGCAGTTGCCGTCGGACCTATCCCATGCGGACGGCCAAGCCCTCAAATACGTCAACGTTATGACTTGGGAGGACATGCAGCGCGATTTCATTACCGCAGTGGAAAAGGAGAAGGTGCTGGTCACCATTCTCTTTGGCCTCATCAGCATAGTCGCCATCGTGCTGATCGGTTGCATCTTTTACATGATTGTCGAGAAGAAGACCCGCGACATCGGCATTCTGAAATCGCTCGGGGCCTCGAGCATCGGTGTAGCCGCTATGTTCATTATCTACGCCGGTGTGGTTGGTGTGGTGGGATCGATCCTCGGTTCCATCATCGGGACCGTGTTTGTGTGGAACATCAACGGCATACAGGACCTTCTGGCCAGCCTGGACCCGCAGCTTCGCGTGTGGAGCCCGACGGTCTACTCGTTTGACAGGATTCCTGAAGTCGTCAAACAGGCAGACGTGCTTTGGATTTCCGCGGTGGCGGTCGTGGCTTCCATGTTGGGTTCGCTGATCCCAGCCTACATTGCTGGTCGCGTGTGGCCGGTTGAGGCGATTCGCTATGAGTAAGGGCGTTCTGCTAAGCGCACGGGGTCTGCACAAGTCCTATATTATGGGGCGTTCGACCGTTCGCGTGCTGCGTGGTGCGTCTCTATCTGTGGCGGAGGGCGAGTTTTTGGCGATCATGGGAGCCAGCGGATCGGGCAAGAGTACGCTGCTGCACATTCTTGGTGCCCTTGACCTTCCTGACAAAGGCACTGTGACCTTTCGCGGTGACGACGTGTTCAAAATGGGCAGTGCAGCGCGTCGGGTCCTCCGAAGCCGCGAAATCGGTTTCGTCTTCCAGTTTTACCACCTCCTCCCAGAGTGCACCGTGCTGGAAAACGTGCTCATGCCGGGATTGGTCGCTCACTCTTTTTGGAGCTGGCAGTCGCTGCGCCGTCGTGCCCAGCGCGAGACGATGGAGCTCCTTGACCGCGTGGGCCTGGCAGAGAGGGCAAAACACCGCCCCAATGAGCTTTCCGGTGGGGAGCGGCAGCGCGTCGCAATCGCACGCGCCCTGGCCAACCAGCCCTCTCTCTTGCTTGCCGACGAGCCAACCGGTAACCTGGATGCAGCGATCGGTTCAGAGATTCTGAACTTGCTTGCCGAGCTGAACGAGGCGGGGCAGACGATCGTCATGGTCACGCACGACGCTCACGTGGCGTCCCGTGCACATCGCCGCGTTCAACTTGGCGACGGTATGATTCGGGAAGCTGCTGTGTCGGATCCGCCCGGGCGGACGGCGGCGCCGGCCCAAGTTGTGACGAGGGAGGTGACCCGATGAGCACAGCCACTATTGAGGTTCAACCGATGCCAAAAGCCCAGAATCCGTATGCCCCTAACCCTGAACTGAAGATTTGGATCGACGGCGAGCTGCTTTCGCCGGACCAGGCCAAGATCAGCGTCTTCGACCATGGCCTGTTGTACGGAGACGGCATCTTCGAAGGCATCAGAGTCTACAACGGACGGATCTTCAAGGAGGCGGAGCACATCAGGCGATTCTTCGAGTCGGCAAGGGCTATCCGGCTCGACCTCCCTCTGAGCAAGGAGGAGGTCAGCGACGCCATGCACAAAGCCATGCGGGCCAACGGGATTAACGGCGACGGTTATATTCGTCTTGTCGCCACCCGTGGCGTGGGCTCGCTTGGCCTGTCCATCTACCACACAGCCTGCCCCACCATCATCGTGATTGCCGACAAGATCGCCCTGTACCCGCCCGAGGTGTACGAGCGTGGGCTGCACTGCATCTTTGCCAGCCTCAATCGCAACCATCCCAATACCACAAGCCCCCGTGTGAAGTCGCTTAACTACCTAAACAACATTATGGCCAAGGCGGAGGCCAAGGAGGCGGGGGCGGACGAAGCCATCATGCTCACCGTCGACGGCTACGTCAGTGAGTGCACCGGGGACAACATCTTCACCGCACGCGACGGGGAGCTGTACACCCCACCCACCAGCATGGGGATTCTCGAGGGCGTCACCCGAAATCTCGTCATCGAGCTCGCCCGCAAACGGAAAATCCGCGTGCACGAGAAGCTGCTCATCCGTCACGACCTGTACATCGCCGACGAGTGCTTTGCCACCGGCACCGCAGCCGAGGTCATCTCCATCACCATGATCGAAAACAGACCCGTCGGCGACGGCAAACCCGGCCCCATTACCCGGCAGCTTCTGCGGGATTTCATCGAGTACCGCTCAAAGGCGTAGGGCTACCAGCCGAAGGCGTAGGGTAGGTCATGTACGTGTTTAGCCCGTCCGCGGGCAATCCTAACGGACAGCGCAGCAGCTCCCCTCCTTGCTAAGGAGGGGTTGGGGGAGGTCTTTTGTGCGGGGTGCCACTGCCCGGGTGCCATGGTGAAGTCCGCCGAAGGCGGGCGCCGCCATGTCTTGCCGCCGGCGATTTGCGGAACGATGCGCGCCGGGTGCAGCAGCTCCCCTCCTTGCCAAGGAGGGGTCGGGGGAGGTCTTTTGTGCGGGGTGGCACTGGCCGGGTGCCATGGTGAA
>CAYOQG010000309.1:0-6529 GCA_964405925.1 uncultured Phycisphaeraceae bacterium
AACCACAGGACCTGCGGCGTGTTCGGGACACGGTCCCCGATCGGCGGTTGTTCGCCGGGAGCGGGGTGACATCTGATTCAGTCGCGTCCGTCCTGACCATCGCATCGGGGGTTATCGTCGGGACCGGGTTAAAACGTGGTGCGGACCCCGCTAACCCGATTGATGCCCAGCGTGCCAAAGCGTTTGCCCGAGCCGCCGGTCGAGGGTAGCTGACTCGTGACTCGCCCCAAGATCCATCTGATTGCCCCTGCGGGATCGTGTTGGCCGTTCCTCGAAGCCCTTCGCCTGCGATCGGCAGCCGAGCTGCTTGGGATCGCCCAGGACGCGATCGGTCACCAATTCGAGGTCACCGGTGACGAGGAGCTGATCGAAGCTCGTGAGGTCGAGCAGAGCGGCGGACGGGTGGACGACGCTCATCGGGCCGCTGACCTGGAGCGTGCCCTCGCAGCCGATCAGGTCGTGGCTATCGTCCTCATCCGGGGGGCGCGTGGTTTACACGGATTATTCCGCTTGTCGACTTCTCAGTTCTTGACCGGCGCAACGGCCCGGTCGCCCTGTTTGGATTCAGTGAGCTCACCGCGGCTGTCAATATCGTTGCGTCGTATGACCATGGTCTGGGCATCTATGACATGGGGCCGGCTTTTCTTACCTACGGGTTGAAACGCTACGCCGCCACAAAAACGGTGGTGGATCTATCCTTGACACGCCGCCCTCCGCGTTCGGAGATGTCGCATCGCGACATGCAGGCTTTGCCTGCGGCGGCGAGTCAAGGATCGAGCTCTCGGCCGGCGTCGTGGATGCGACAGCGACTTCGTCCCGAGCTTGATGCGTTCTTCCGCGATGTAGTGTCCATGATCGAGGGACGCGGGACGCAGCGGCCGATCACCGCACGCCTTGCTTGTGGACAAATGCCGGATCGCCTGCGCGCCAGCTTTGGTGGGGGCAACCTGACCGTGCTATCCACGTTCGTTGGATCGCCCTTCGATGAGGGTGGCGATCCAGGCCGTCGGTGGCTTCTCATCGAGGACTTCAATGAAAAGGTTGAGCGGATCGACCGATTCCTCGCCCAGTTGACGCTGAGGGGGTACTGGAGCAACTGCGAGGGGATTTTGCTGGGTGATTTCCACAAGGGCTACGAGGATCTGACACAAGCCGTTCTCGCGTTACTCAGGTTCCACGTCCCGAGGGTAAACCCGGTCCCCGTGTTGGTCACGGACCAGGTCGGGCATATCTGGCCGATGTCGCCATTGCCCTTGCACCTGGACCTGTCCGTCGAACGCACACAGAACGATACGTACTCGATTCACTGGCCTGCCGAGGCATTGAAAACCGTACCGTCGACCCACCCGTCACGAGAGTGAGGGGCAGATCACCCTTGACTAAGAAGCCCGCAGGCTTCTTTGTCAAGGGCGGCGCTGAGGCGACTGAGTGCCTCGCTCAGGTCGCCGGCCTCCAAGGCTGTGCTTATCCGGATGTGGTCCCGTAAGCCAAAGAACCGCCCGTTCACGACCTGGGTGTCGAACTCATTGAGAAGCACGTCGCAAAAGCGGTTGGTGTCAACCCCTTGGGGAAGTCGGAGACACTCGAATAAAGCGCCGCAGTTCGGGTATTTGGTGACGCGAGATTCCCCGGCCAGCCAGTGGCCGAACACTTCCTGGCCGGTGCTATGGAATACTCGGTATCGTTCCTCGAGGGCCTTGAGGTTGGACAGCGCACAAAGCGCCAACGCGGTCGATGGTGCCGCGTTTTCGACGCTTAACAGGTCCATGATTTCCCGAGCCCGCTCGACGATTGAGGGGCTACCGATCAACCAGCCGGTTCTTAGAGTCCCCAGGCCGTAGATCTTCGTGAGCGAGCTGGTCGAAACGACATTGTCCGCCAGGCTCGCTGCCGTCCATCGTGGTCCATCACCTGTCAGATGCGCGGCGTCGAGGTAGACCTCATCCACAATCAGTGTTGCGTTCACGCGCGCGCAGCGATCTGCAAGCCCGGCAACGCAGTCCTTTGACATTCTACATCCACCGGGGTTGTGCAGGTTGGTCACCATGACCGCGCGGGGTCCGTGTTCCAATCCGGCTTCGAACGCCGCGATGCCAATATCGAACCCACCTTCGGCCAGTCTTGGCAACGAGATGGCCCGGAGCCCCAGAAAGTGGGCAACTCGCTGGAGCGGCTGGTAAATTGGGCGCTCCAACATGACACATTCTCCGTGTCTCATAGTCGCGGCCATTGCCATGAAGTTGGCTGAACTGGTGCCAGGGACAGGCACAATCGCTTCAGCATCCACACTGTACAGCTCGGCTATCGCCTCTATCAGTCTTGGGTGCCCATACGCGCCCTGGCCTTCAAGGCTCACTGGAAGTGTCTCACCAAGGTCGGTGGGTCGCGCGGGTGGCACACCGCTGCCTGTCAATTCGTACCTTGCACGACGGTGCGTTTTTGCCCAACGCAAGTAGTCCATGTCAGCGTCAGGGGTTTCTGCGTCCATGGCGTCAGACCTCCATCTCCACCGGCAAGATTAGCGACCAAATCATGACACAAAAAAATTAGTGACATATGTTGTCAGTTATCATGGATGCTGCTATATTACCCGTCGTGATGGGGCCAGGGTAGGGCTCCATCCTTTCAGTTGTTTGCACCTGCGCGGATAATGGGGGTGCGTTTCACTAGACAACAGGAGACGGATATGGCCAGTCAGCTAAGTGCACGGTCGGAATTCACGGAGACCTTCGCGATCCACGTGGCTCTCAAGAGCGCCATAAAAGGCAAGGCCTATGAGAAGAACGCCGCGGTCAAGAAGGCCGCAGAGAAGCTCTGCAAGGACCTGGCGGGTGAGCGTTCGATCTATGGGCGCCAATTGAACATGATCAACCTGATGGAGAGAGGTGCCACGCTTGCGGAGATCGGGCGGAAGCTCCGTTGCTCGCGCCGTACCGTGTTCCGGTACCTGAACCATCTCGAAGAGGCTGGAATTGCAATTAAACTGCAAGGCACAAAGTATCACGTTGACAAGGGCGTGGCTAGGATGCTACGCGTTTAGCCCGCTTTGTCGGCCAGTGCCAGACAGCTTCGCAACCGAAGTAGACCCAACGTGGGGCGGCGGGTTGTGTGCGTGACTCGCCGCTCCGCGGGTTTGATTTCGACCCATGTAGACTAACGCGGCTTCCGAGCGGGTAGGCTGTTAAAGCCTGACTCTCGGAGGCTGACTCAAAGCGCCTGGGCGTCGGTCCTCGCCGCCGAGGGGCAATCTGTGATCGCAAGTACCCATAAGTGCCCACGCCACCCACTACGCCCCGAATGAGCCCTTACAACGCCGGGCCGCTTCCAGTGCTCGGAAGCGGGACGAAATCATCGCCCGATTTGATTCGACATTCTCATCTGGATAAGCTCATAGAGGTAGGGTGTGCGCTCGCGCGAGCCGACTCGGACCTGAGCCGCTGGTGCAAGAGCCAAATGGCGGGAGCGCCTTGGCGCAACCACAGAGTTCTGGCACGCGGCCTCCGCAAGGTAGCGCGGCGTAGGTCTTGCCACTTCGTGTATGGCTGGGGGGAGGTCCGGGTTTGCCCCTGAAGGATGCGGCAGTTCGCGGTCGGTTGCGTTGGACGAGGCTACCGTGCGCGCTCGCGTTAGGGCTATGCATTTGCTTGGTCGCATGCAATTCCACCAGCGTCCAACCCGGCACTGATTCGCCCGATCCGGGTTCCGGTGTGGCACCCGACGACGGAAGTGGCTCACAGAACCCCTCTGTTGACGGACAGACCCCCGACAATAGCGTCGGGGACGTAGTGACCGATGGCGTCGGCGGGGACGACGCATCAGGTTATCCGCAGCCGGCGCTGGCAGGAGTGGCTGCCCGTGTCCGTAATGAGAGCGCCGCTCGCGCCGATGTGACCTTGCGGTTCATCCAGGCCGAGACCATCGTTCATTTGGCGTTCGTTCGCGTCCTGCCGAGTACGGTTACGACGATCCATAGCCCGAAGTCGGCGAACTTGATTGAGCTATCCGGCGTGAATGAGCGCGGTCAGGCGTTGGCCAGCGCCACGATGACATATGGGGCCGATTACGATGATGCCACGCCCGCGGTCTATACGATCCCCGGTGACGGCTCAGGGGGCCTGGATCCCGTGCACCCGCAGCCCGGTGATCTCGACCCGCCGATCCTGAACATGTTGGAACCCGCGTCGGACGTTACGCTGACGCTCGGGGCGACATTCCTTGTCCGATGGACTGACCAAAGCGAGGCTCCTGGGGCTGTCGTGCGCGTATACCTGCGGTCGCTAGAGTCTTCCGTTTCCGATCTTGTGCCGCTGGGCCCCGCTGTCGGCGTCGCCCTGGACGGACTCAACGCCGAGCTTCTTCTCGTGGTCCAGGGATTTGCCCCTGGCTTCTACGAGGTAGTGGGTGAGATTGACGACGGCACCAACCAAGCAACGTCCGTCGCGCCTGGTCGCGTCTACGTGGTGGAGGACCCTGGCAACAAAGCCCCAACATTGGAGATCTTGGCTCCGCTTGGGCTCGTGGAGCTTCGCCGCGACGAACTGCTGAGGGTGGCTTGGGAAGATGAGGATGATGACGACAACGCGACGATCATCTTCTCGCTCATGTCGCCCGGAGCGACCGAGACGAACGTGGGTGCATTCCCGATAAGCCCCGCGTTGGCCGAGGACCCCGACGGCATTTCGGGCAACTCGGCGGCGTTGACTGTGTCCGATGTGCTTCCAGGGCTGTACGATCTGGTTGGTCGGATCAGCGATGGCGAACTGGAAGGCGTTGCTCGCGTCGAGCGGGTGGTCCGGATTCTTCCAGAACCAGAAAACGACCCGCCGTTGCTGGAGATCACGAGGCCAGCAGCCGGTGAGATCGTGGAGATTGGCCCGGGGGATTCCTTCCTCGTGGAGTGGGAGGATTCGGACGAAGACCACAATGCCCGCATCTCGATCCGGCTCGATCCCGACCAGACCCTATCTGATCTTGATGGCGACGAGATCCTGCTAGCTGCCTCCCTGGGAGAGGATGAGGACGGGGCCGGTGACGCCATCAGGCTCGGCGTGCCTGGCGATATCGCGGATGGTGACTACCGTGTCGTCGGGGTCATTACGGACGGAATCGTGGAAGTCGTCACCTGGGCGAAGGGGATTGTGCGCATCGACTCGACCGGCGAGGCTGAACCGGGAACCGAAGACCCACCCCCGCCGGAAATGGCATTGCTGGAGCCGTCGGGGCCGGTTCGGGTGCGCTTCGGTGACGACATCAGCCTGTATCTCGAGACCGCCAATATCCCGGATGATGCTCTGATCAACCTGTACCTGAGCAACGTGCATGCCGACGGTACTGTGCGTGCGGACGTAACACCTTCGCAGGTTGAGCAGAACATCCTGATCACTCTGATGCTTCCGTCGTTGGCGGAGGAAGTTATCTCGAACGACGCCTGGCCTCGCGAGTTCCGGCTCGAGGCCGAGCTGGTCATCGATGGGGAGGTAAAGATAACGGCATACGCCCCGGGCTCGATATGGATCCGTCAAGAATTCGTGATCGAGCGGATATCGACGGTCAACTACGTCTGCACGCCCAACGGTTCGGCGGACATCGTCGATGAGCAGGAGCGATTCTTCGGCCTGGAAATCAGGTGGTACGGTGGAGGTTTCGACGTACGGGAGGCTCCGACGCCGGTTCAATTCTGGGTCTCGAACGACGGGGCGGTTCCGGCGGATGGGGTCGATGACGACTACCACCGGCGGTTCCACACCGCCGCGGAGAGCCCGAATACCCATGAGGAAGCTCGGATTGCTCTCTATCGGGTTGTAGGCCCATTTGACAGCGGTGGTGAGGAGTTGACCCCCGCGCTGGTGCCGGGTGAGTATCAGCTCATTACCCTGGTTGAGACGGAGGAATTCGGGCCGATCATGTCCCTGCACCCGGATTCGTTCGACCTGTGCTACCGCCTCCACCCTCCTGGTGGCGGTGCACTGCCTTGAGAAGAAGCGCGCCAAGTGACTTACACACGTTCGCGTCTCGATCTGCAGCCTTCGGTCTGGCCTGGCAGACGATGTCGTAACCCTTCGGCAGCTCGGCTTTGCTTGTTCTGAACGCCTCCCGGATTCTCCGACGCACGTGGTTCCGGCGGGCCGCCCCCCCCACACGTCGGCTGACGCTGAGCCCGAGTCGCGACCACGGCAGACCGTTCGACGCCACGTAGACGATCAGCAGATCGTCGGATGCCGTGCAGCGCTCGGCAAACACGCGGTCGAAATCAGACCGTCGCGTCAGACGTTCATGCTTGCGAAACCGTTGGTCGTGCCACACCGTTCACCTCGCACCAATTGTACCGGCCAGACACCCTGTCAACGAACCTGCTTCAAGATGATTGGCGCGGTGGTGCAAAACCGCGCGTGGTGATATAGCCTAGATTCGCTACCTTGAGGTGGGATGGCTCCGGGAGGTGCCAGATGAATGTGAGCATTCTCGCGTGCATGCGGGTACTCTTGTCGGGTGTGGTCGTCGCAGCCAGCGAGGCGGGGCAAGTCCGACC
>CAYOQG010000310.1:0-6522 GCA_964405925.1 uncultured Phycisphaeraceae bacterium
ACCCGCCGGAGTATTGCTGCAACAACGAGTTCTGCCTGGGCGACTGCTGCGACGGGATCTGTTGCGAAGGCCAGGGGCCTTGCTGCAATGGGATATGCTGCCCAGCAGGTCAGACCTGCTGTGCCGGTCAATGCTGGGGTTATGAATGCTGCGAAGGCGTCCCCTGCCAAGAGGGCGAGACCTGTTGTGGTGGGGAATGTTGCGCGACGGGGGGCACGGCGAAGTCCGTTGCGTCGGGACCCGAGGTGTGCTGTGCGGACGTGTGCTGCGCGACTGGGTTGATCTGCTGTGGCGGAATCGAGTGTTGCGATCCGGTGGATTGCTGCGGCGATTTCGACTGTTGCAATGGCGGTCAATTGTGCTGCGATGACACGCGTTGCTGCGAACTCGGGCAGAATTGCTGCAATGGGAACTGTTGTGATCAGGCGTGTCTGGTGTGCCTCGACAGCGGAACGCTGTCTGGCGGGACCATCAGCCGCAACGCCGAGACCGTCTGTGTGGGTGATACCTTCACCTGCACGGTCAGCGGGGTCGTCGATTCAGGCGGAATGATGGAGATCGACTGCTATTCCCCGACTCTGCACCAGACAACGAACTTCGTTTATGAGTGGGAGTTCACCAAGCCCGACGGAACGACCGTCCCGCCGGACACGGCGACGACCGGACCAACGGCTACGCTCACCACTAATGAGGCCGGTGCGTACGCGTGCAGCGTGACCGTCACCGCCAACCGAGATTGCGAACCGCCGCCGTACGTCCTGTCCGGCCCAAGCCTGACGGCGTTGGATAAGACCAAGGTCGCGCTCGGCGGCGACCTGGGATCGACCGACGATCCCGGGTGCTTCAAGGTGTATGTCCCCACCAAATGGGGCGGGGAGCTTACGGTGAGTAGCACGTCGGGCGCGATCACAGATCTGGAGTACCCGGACGGAACCGCATATGCTAACGGAAGCGAAACCGGCGAGGATAAGCACGGGTGGTATACCTTCTCGGTGACTGGGTCCAGCTCCTACACAGTCTCGACGGAGTTTATCCAAACCGGCGAAGCAGCGACGCGCCCTTGGAATGGGTGGTACTGGCCGACGGAGCCGAGCACCAATCCCAACCTGTATGACGCCGGATATGCCCTCGACAAATACGACCGGGTCTACGCGACTGCAAGTCAGGGGTGGGAGGCTGCCAACCATGTCGGTAGCGTGCCGTGGGAAGGGCATTGTTGGGGATGGTCTGTGGCTTCAATCCTCGTTCCTCAGCCGAGCGCAACATCGAAAGACGGGGTGACTTTTGGCCAGGACGATATGGAAGGGCTCTATAGCGAACTCGCTGACTGTGGAGTCCAAATAGACCAGCAGCACTATGTGGACGGCATACCTCCCGGACCGCCAACGAGTACTCCAGGCGAGCCAGTCGACGCCTATTGCGATGACGTGCACCGGCTTCTCACATACCATGTGCGTGGGGAAAGCGCACCACTCCAAAGTAACCTGCGCGCGGCGGATACACCACCGGGTGCGCTGGATGAAATATGGAATCACGCCGTCTGGAAGTACTCATCGGCGATGGAAGAGGCGATTGGGGTCGCAAACGAACAAGTAGTCCAGGTGAAAACCAAGATTTGGGCAAACTATGACCTGGACCCACCTCCGACTACGGGAACGGTTGACCGTGTAGAGGACTACATATACGTCGTCAGGTATACTACGTTGGGCGAAATAGACGGAGGTTACACAGGGCAGAACTGGGTGAGTGCTACGCATTACGCGCCGATGCATATCTGGCGCCTGACTACCAGCAGTTGGAACTCGAATAATCCACATGTTACCAAGACGCAAGTGGATGCGTTGTACAATCCGTAGAGAGGAGTTATATGCGATGAACCGTTTCGCATACTATGGGGTGATTGCGGGATGCATGGTGGCATACCTTGGTGATCGATCTCCGTGCTCCGGAACGGAGGGCGGTGCACACGAACGTTGGAAAATGGGGGATTGCTGGACAGTAAGAACCTGGTATGCAACCGTAATGAACCGTGCTCGCGAGGGCGAAGCGCCCACTTTCGTCCGCAAAGGAAAGGAGGTTCTCGTTTCGTTCTCGGTGGGCGGCACGAAAGAGGTCGAAGGGCATGCCTGCCACGAGATTATGGGTGTATTCCCGAAGGACGGAACCGGGTTTCAAAGGCGATATTTGCTGTACTTCCGAGCAGACACCGGAAGGCTTGTCCGCGTGGTCAACCACTCGGTCCGGACGGATGGTTCTGTGATGCACAGCGTCACCCGACTGTCGGTCGACGGAACAGGACCGACCATTGTGAGAGACCCACCGGGCGGAATCCTGTTCGACTTTCCGGACTTCCGGTTGGGTGATGGATCGGCAACCGATGGGGACGGGTGGGAAAACAGTCAAGTCGTGAGCACGCAGACACTGAAAGATCCAGATGGGCAGGAGCATTCCGCGAGAGAGATCGTCCTTACACGCAGCAAGGGAGACCAGGAAATCAAGACGGTTCAGACTTGGGTGGAGGGTGAGCCATGGTGGCGCCGGGCGGTAAAGTACGAGAACGGCAAAATCATCAATGAGGCGGAGCTAGTCAGACCTACATCCGAAGATGGACAATAGGTCGGAGAACCACCGGGAAGGTCGGGCTTCGCTGCGACTGTACGGACTACGACGAGAATCGTTGCGACGAGGGCGAGACTTGCTGCGGGCCGGGGACGATCTGCTGCGGTGGTGAGTGGTGCTACCCGCCGGAGTACTGCTGCAACAACGAGTTCTGCCTGGGCGACTGCTGCGACGGGGTATGCTGCGAGGGCCAGGGGCCTTGCTGCAACGGGATATGCTGCCCGGCGGGGCAGACCTGCTGTGCCGGTCAGTGCTGGGCGTATGAATGCTGCGGAGGCATCCCCTGCCAAGAGGGTGAAACTTGTTGCGGTGGCGAGTGCTGCCCGTCTGGCCAAACATGTTGCGGTGATTACTGCTGTCCCAGCGGGACAGGGTGCTGCAACCCGCAGACGAACCTGTGCTGTGCAGACGGTTCGACCCTCCGGAAGGATGGGACAACATTCATCGAGGAGTGCTGCGCTGCCAGTAATGAGTGCTGCGCGACGGGGTATACCTGCTGCGGCGGACTCGGGTGTTGCTCGATCGACAACTGCTGCACCGACGGGACCTGTTGCACTGAGATCTGCAACGAGTGTATCGACAGTGGGACCCTGGACGCGACAAATGCGACGGTCGACGTGAGTCCGACGGTGGTTTGTATCGGGGACGTGATCACCTTTACGGTCAGCGGTGTCGTGGACAGCGGCGGGGAGCAACGAACTGAATGCACTCCTATGTCGATTGTACCGGTAGAACCCAGCTACGAGTGGGACATGACCCGGCCTATTCCCCTGGGTCCGGTGAGTGGATTGGGGGATGTCGCCACGAGCACCGCCGAGATGCCCGGGGATTATTCGGTCACGTTCACCGCCACAGCCAACCGGGATTGCCCGCCCATCGCGATCAACATCGGGTCCGGCACCACGGTCGGCGCGACCACTGTGACGTTGACTGTCGACCCTTCCTCGATCCCGGCTACTACCGAGTGGGAGGATATGCCGGACTACAGCTATTCACAGGTTACGGTGGAATGGGACCCGCCGGAATGCGAAGGCACGCTAGATATTGTGGAGGTTGAGCCGCTAGAGGGGTACTTGCCACCGAGCGACGGCGCGCTGACGCCCGACGCTGAAAATGGGCAACTGTGGTATTACACAGCGTTCGACGAGCCTCAGACCGAGAAGTGTTCCAAGGAGGTCAAGGTGTGGATCGCGGCGAAGCGAGGCGATATGGAGCTGCTCCGCAAGAGCATCCTCGTTTGGGCGGTGCACGTCTGGTTGGCGACCGTACAGGCGGACTTCCAGACCGACTACGACTACATTACGTGGAAATACGCTTCGGTCCTGGCCACGACGGGTGGTACGTTCTCCAGTGTCACGATCAGCCCCGCTTCGCAGGTCCAATGCGGCGGGGTGAGTGGCTATGCGTGCACGAATGTCTTGACCGGAGCGGTGACCTTCGGGACGTCAACATTCTCTGGGTCTGAAAACCAGGCAGCTAGCATCATCGGCCACGAATTGGTACACGCCAGTGGTGTGTTCTCTGAATGTACAGCCTTCAGGTGGGAAGCAGAGCATTGCGACGGGACAGGAGTATGTCCGTGCGATGCAGGAGTAGGTCAGTACCTTGAGAATGTTCTTGAGTATCTGCGCACGCACTCGTGTCCATAGCAAATAATGGCATTGGAGGATGTTATGATATTGTGGTTTAGATGTTGCGCTCAGTTGGCCTTGCGAATAACGCTGCTCGGAATGGCATTAGACGCGCCCGCGGCTTGCGGCGAGGCCCCCAGTGAAAAGGACGTCGATCGGCTGCCGCTGCTTGTTGAGTCTGTGGATGGGCCCGCTCGTCGACCACTCTCAACGTCGGTGAAATGGGACGGGCGCCAATACGATGTTGAATCGGGCATTGACGTGTTGATGGGTGTCGTGCGAAATCGAGACAAGAGCGGCAACGAGCGGCATTACGCCTTAATGAGACTTGTGATGCTCGACTGGCAATTGAAAGGTCGCCCATTGCTTGGTGAACTCGTAGGACTGTATGATGAGTCCGGAGACCTCAAGGGCGGTATTCTTTTATGCCTCATGGTGTCGGACGATCCCCGAGGGATCCCCGTTTTTGTCCGCACACTTGACAAGGAAAAGGACCTCAAGCTGCGGCTGCGGGCGGCGGGCGCACTTGCACACTGGAACATCCGTCGAGGTGTTGCGGAACTCGTGAGGCTTCTTGAGTCGCCGGAGGAAATGCCGCAGCCAAGTCAGTTGTTCTACGTTCGCGACGATGCGATGCGTACTTTTCGTCTCACGAACATGCGCAAGGGGTGGGGATTCCCTGACGACAAGGAGTCGGCCGAATGGCCACCGGACGTGGTGCCGCCGCCCGATGTGGCTGCCCGCCTGAAGCCGCGACCGACAGTCGAGGACATCAAGAAGTGGTTCGCCGAGAACGAGCACCGATTCCCCGAGTGGAAGCTCGGCGACCCACTCCCGGAAGTGACGCCAAATGACAAGACCGAGTCGAACGGCAAGAAGCCGTAGCACGAGGGGCTGAGTCGCCCTGCGGGCATGAGCGCTGCTCTCACGACCACTACGGGTCGCACACCAATTGCTGGTATCACCCGAGGTCCCCCACGCACAACGACAGCGCCTGCCAGTGGACGCGTTGCGAGGGTGGTGGGTGTGTGACCACCACGAACGACTGTGACGATGGCAATCCTTGCACCAACGATCTCTGCGCTTTCAGCTTCGGCTGCTATCACACACCCAAGTGCGGGGGCGCCCCGAACGCATGTGTACGTCGGTGGTGCAATCCGGACGGGTCATGCGGCTACGGGCGGGTCATCTGCGACGAGCATGACGTCGCTTGTCTCGACAGTGATGCTTACTGCGATCCCGAGGTGGGGTGCGTGTATGACTGGAAGGACGACTGTCCGCCGCAAACGTGCAAGGTGCGCTCGTGCATCAACGGGCAGTGCACCTACGAAGACCGGGACTGCGGAGAGGATAGCAATTGCATAGAGGTATCCTGCGAGGACGATCATTGCGTTTATGAAGACAAGTGCGTCAGCCCCAGTGCTTGCTACGATGCCGTGTGCATCGGCGCCGGCAATACTTCGCCGACATCGATGTAAACACGCCTGGATACGACCCATCACCCGATACCGATCTCGATGGCCACGCGCGGATACTGTGCGATTGGGTCGACATGGGTCCCTACGAGTTCGGGATCGGCGACTTCGACTGCAACCAGACCGTCAATCTGCTCGACTTCGCGGATTGGGCCATGTGCATGACCGGCCCATCAGGCGATCCATACGCCCAAGGCTGCGAAGCCTTCGACTTCGACAGCTGCATCAACCTGGGCGATTACTCGCGTTTCCTATTGGTATTCGACGGGCAATACAAAGGCGTGGGGCAACTCAATTAGTGTATGAACCGCCCACTTTGCACGTGCTCTCGGCTCCCCTCCTTACGAAGGAGGGGCTGGAGGAGGTTCGTCGCGCTGAACTGACCCCCTCAACCCGCCTCCGTCCAAAGGCCGGATCTTCGACCTTAGCAAGGGGGGAGAGACGTCGGTGGGTGAATCACCCACCCTGCATTGCTGAGGACTGACAACTGCCGACCTGAAACTGACAACTAGACGACATTCTCCCGCTCCCTCACCCTTGACAGCGCTGTGCGTCGTCAAGGGCAGGCGGTTGCGGCTCGGTTTTGCGTAAATACTATGATCAAAACCGGCCGAACAGGGGGATGGCGGTGACGGCGATGCCGCCGTCGCGGATGACGCTGTAGTCGCTGGGGGCGGTGACCTCGCGGAGCCAATAGGAAGCGCCGTAGGCGAACTCCATGCGGCCATCGTCGCGATCGGCCCGGTCGAAGTCCATCGGCATCGGGTGCGAAGCCAGTGGCACTCGATGGATGTGCT
>CAYOQG010000311.1:0-6413 GCA_964405925.1 uncultured Phycisphaeraceae bacterium
CTGGCTCGCCTCCATGCGAATCGGGTCACCTGATGATCGCCCATCACCGTAGCACCATCTGTGCCGCCTAAACCGACAGACTCTTGAGACGTGGGGGATGGATTCGCAAGACAGTCGTACACAGAGCCGCGCCCGTGAGGAAGCGGGGAATCGTCGAAACGCGGGGCGGAAGCGACGAAGCGACGGAGCGACGAAGTGACGAGGGGACATAGGAACGTAGGGACGAAAGCCCGGGGGTGGGTTTTCCTTCGCTCCAGTTAGGTCCGTTTGGGTTCGTTCTTGCGGCGAAACCTCGTTTTCGATAGCGCCAGGGCCGATTTTTGGCTTCGTTTGGTAGACTTTTTTTTCTTGTTCACCCATCCTTTCTCTCCGCAGGGCACCTAGGCCCTGCGTGTACAAGCGCGCGGCACCGGCGCAGTCGGGCCCCGACGGGCATCGGGATTGCCCATGACCATAACGCGGCACGTGATCGGTGGATGTTCCGGCGGTAGCGATCGGAGCGGGTGGAGGTGGCGGGACGGGAGTCCCGCACCGTTGATTCCACGTCTTCCCTGTGATATTCCCACCCCGGGGGTGGGCGATTCACTGGTCCGATGCGATTCTCGAGGGTATCCGGTTTCCCCTGTTTCTGCTATCCTGTCATCGGTGCACCCGGAGCGGCAGTCGTCGGGTGAACCACGTGGAGTCTCCAAGACCGGGGTTCTTTATGCCACAGGAATCAAAGTCTAGGTTTCCGGTTATGCCAATCAAGCACTGGTGGAGCCTTCGACGTCAGTTCCGCCGGAGCATACCGGGAACCATCACGGCAAACTACATAAGCTCAGTTCTGAGTATGTCGGAGGCGTCGGCGCGTTCGAATGTTATCCCCCCCCTTGAGAATGATTAAGATGGTGAATGACGAGGGAAAGGTTGTCCAGGACGCGGCCCGCAGATTCAGGGATGACCAACAGTATGCCAAGTACTGTGCCGAGCTATTGAAGCGCTGTACCCACAAGAGTTGCGCGACGCGTTCCCCGAGTCCGACTCGGACGCGAAGGGTGTTTCGACTTGGTTCGCGAACCACACCGGGGTTGGGACTGTTGCAGCGCAGCGTATGACGGGCTTCTACCTTCTGCTGTGCAAGGGAGACCCGGGCGACGAAGCATCCGTGAGCCGCCCGCGTACGAAGGCACGTTCAGAGGTCACGGCAAAGAAAAATCACAGTGAGAGGAGTCCCGTGCGCACGCGTGCGCGCAAGGTGGAAAAGTCGGCTGTCGAGCATGGGGACCGAGCAAACCGCCCTGGACTCTACATAAACATCCAGGTGCATATATCATCGGATGCGACCCCCGACCAGATCGATCAGATCTTTGCAAGCATGGCAAAGCACATTTACCGAGCAGGTTGATATGGGGACCGAGTTCGCCCACGCTGCCTTACGTCTAGCCAAGGACTTACAGCATCTTGCGCCCAGAGAATGGGTCCCGCCGTCGGAGGGAACGGTCCCGAAGAGCCAGATGGTAATCGCCCTTTCCTTAGTGCGAGGAACGGGGAGGAGTTACATAGATCGAATAGTGCATCAAATCAACGGCGCCTACGAGAATGGGTGGTACGATGCATGTGCCGTGATGATTCGTCGTTTGCTGGAGACCTTGATCATAGAGGCATATGAGGCGCATGCGATCGCTGATTCGATCAAGAAGAAAGATGATTTCATGCACCTGCGTGATTTGGTGGTTGCTACATGCAGCGAAACCAAGTGGAACTTGGGTCGCACCACCAAAAAGGCGTTGCCAAAGCTTAAGGACATTGGAGATAAATCGGCACACAGTCGCCGTTACATTGCTATCCGTGAAGACATCGATCAGGTCCGGGCCGATCTCCGAACCGTGGTCCAGGAATTGCTCATTCTCGCCGGGTTGAAGTGAAACGTCGCGGGTTCTGAGCGTGCTAGCACCGTGTACCGTGCGTCTTCTAATTCGTCGTTCCGCAACGTACTCTACGGTTACGGGTTGACCTCAAGCATGGCCACGCTCTGCGTTCCAATGTATCCCGATGGCCATCGGGAGGATACCACCCGGGCGCATGAGCTTTGGCCCGCACGGCGGAACCTACGGGCTGACGTCTTGTACGCGATTCAACACCAGCGTAGGGCGACTTCAACGAAACCCAAAAAACGCTGGAATAGACGCGAGAGATTGTGGTATACTCAACGTATACAGTTCGCACGCTTAACCGTGCGGAGCCAAGTGTCGAGACATCGTTTGTCTGCGTCGATTCGTTAGGTGGGGGTCAATAGCGCGTCGCTCTGTGCTTGTCTTCGCCAAGCCAACTCGGAACGACGCCGTGGTATTGAGTAAAGGGGGATCAACATGCATCTTACAGCAACGGTCAGAGTAGTGTTCATGGTGCTTGGTGTGTCAGCGTCTTTTGGGTTACCTGCCTCAGCGGAGACCAAGGTCTATTTTACCCCCGGCTCAGGGGACGACATTTGGTGCGCGGACCTCGATGGATCAAACCAGGTGATGCTGGTTACCGGGCTGGAGTGGGTTCGGTTCCTTCATGTCGACGCCGATGGCGGGAAGATGTACTGGACTGACGCTGTAGCTGACAAGGTACAGCGGGCCAACCTTAACGGGACAACTGTCGAGGACATCGCAACTGGAGCCAGTCTTGCAGGGATCGCTGTGGATAAAGTCAACGACAAGGTGTACTGGACAGATGATGGTGCCGTATATCGGGCTGACCTCGATGGTTCAAACGCGGAGGTTGTTGTCGGTGCGGTGGGCGCGGGGGCGATCGCGATCGACCCCGAGGATTCGAAGGTCTATTGGACGATCCTCTTTCCTCCAACCATCCAACGAGCCGATCTGGATGGCACGAACGTAGAGACGCTCGTCACCGCCTCAGACGATGACGCACCACGAGCGATCGAGATCGATCCGAATGGACAGAAGATGTACTGGTCCACCGCGAGCCTCCTCACAGAACCGTACGCCAAGCTATTCAGAGCCAAAGTCGATGGCTCCAGCGTGGAAGTCCTCTGGGTTGCCCCGGACAACCTCGCGTCGATCGACGATATCGCGCTGGATCTTGTAGCGGGTAAGATCTACTGGGCAGAGTTAGGAGAGGCACAGAACTCGTTCTATCGCCGGGCGAACCTGAATGGCACCGGTGTCGAGACACTTGACCCGCTCGACGCCCACGCACTCGAGATCGCCGAAGTGACCATTTTTCTGATTCCCACCGTTTCTATTTGGGGTCTGGTTGTGATGACGATTCTCGGGGCGACGGGAGGTACTATTCTATTCCAGCGACCACGCTGGGAGCACAACCGGGTATGGTGAGTCCGCCGAGACACCTTCATTCTCGCGAGGCGCTGTGAAATTAGATTTTCACAAAAATGTTGACCCCGAGTGGGCGCGTCGCTAGCCTGTCTTTCCAGACCTTTCACAAATGCGTTGAAACCTGCGGCCCGTTGGCGATCGCCAGCGGGCAGTAGCCGCGGAGAACGGGCAGGCATATGAAGAACGTCGACCATGCGTATCCCACGGGCTATATGGACCGTGCGGTGCGACGAGGACGCAGTCTGCGCGTTGCGCGAATCGTCTCCGCCGCTTGTGGCGAGAGTTCATGCTCATGGCAAGATTCTGTGCTCATATCTGCCGGTCGTTCGGGCGCGTCACCCGTTCGACGGTGGGAGCCTGAAAAAGGGAGGACGTCAAAATGAACAGTAGGAGAACGCAACGTCGCTGGCGAATTGCGGTCACAGTAGCACCGCTCGTGTTCGCCACCATCGCCATCGCCGGTGACCAGTCGGCCATCCGCGTGGCACCGGAGCGATCGGTTGCGGGGATCACGTTCGAAGGATACTTCGACCGCCAGGCTCAGCTTCACGCTCAGCTTACGGCGGACATGCCGCAAGGGGCCTTGAAGGCTCCCATTCGCGTCGAGCTTTCGCCGCAGGACAAAGCCGATCTGGCGACTCCGACCCCGCCACCGCTTCGTATCGGTGTCGTCAAGTCCATCGCCCCGATCAACGTCAACGGGCTGGGAGGTGGACAAGCGGGAGGCGTCTTTGAGGAAACCAAGAATGGCGGGTTCAGGTGGGCGATGAGCGTTTCGTCCCCGGAGGCTGAGGGCATTCGTGTACACGTGCGTGGTTTCTCACTGCCTGCTGATGCAGCCATGTACATCTTCAGCCCGGAGGGCGACGCCCATGGGCCTTACGAAGGCGTCGGTCGCACCGGGAACGGTGATTTCTGGACGCACACGGTTTTTTCGCAGACTGCGGTGATTCAAGTTCGTCATGACGGTCCGGCTGACGCCCAGGACAGAGCCGACGTGCGATTCGTGATCGATCGAGTCGGTATCATCAGCCCGCATCGCCCGCGTCCGGCCCAGAAGGATTGGTCGCAGGATCAGTGTGGCAATCCGGATTGCGTTATCGATGCGAACTGCGGCAGCGTCGCACCTGCGGATCAGGACGCCATTGCCAAGATGGAGTGGATCGCCGGAGCCTACATTTACACCTGCACGGGCGGGTTGATTGCAGACACGGATAACTCGACGCAGCGCAATCTGTTCCTGACAGCCAATCACTGCATCAGCAAGAGGAGGGCTGCCAGCAGTATGGAGACCTACTTCTTCTATACAACCTCTTCGTGCAACGGGGAGTGCCCGCCATGGCCTTCGACACCGCACACCATCGGTTCCACGATTCTGGCGACGAGCCGTGACGGCGACTTTACGCTGTTGGAGCTGAGTGAAAACCCACCGTCGGGAACGACCTTGCTCGGGTGGGACAACTCGCCCATCGCCTTCACCAACGGCGCCGACCTGCATAGGGTCAGCAATCCCAACTACGGACCACAGGTGTACTCCCATCACGAGGTCGACGCGAATACCGAAACCTGCACGGGGATGCCGCGAGGAGAGTTTATTTACAGTGTTGACGTCGAAGGGGCTACGGACGGTGGAAGCAGCGGTTCGCCGGTCGTAAACAGCGCCGGGGAGATCGTCGGCCAACTTTTTGGCTGCTGCGGGTACAATTGCGGCGATCCGTGCGACTCGGGATCGAATTGGACGGTCGACGGGGCCCTGGCGTACTATTACGACAGCGTGGCAGAGTTCTTGGATCCTGTCGGTGGTTGCACGTCTCCTGCCGATTGCGATGACTCCGAGGCATGCACGGTTGACACGTGTGTGGACGGTGTCTGCTATAACACCTGGCCCGTGTGTGGTCCGGCCGACGGCTGCTGTGGTCCGGACTGCAACTCCACCAACGATCCGGACTGCGCCGCGTGTGGTGAGACGGGCGATCCGTGCACGACGAACGATGACTGCTGCAAAAGCTGCAACAGGAAGACCGGAACCTGCCGGTAGGGCGTTGGAACCTCCTGCTGTTTCGGATGGAGCCCGCAGGATGAAATCGGTCCACCGGGCGGGGGCAATGCCACGACTAGAGTGACATTAGCCTGACGCAAGGCGCTTCGCCGAATTGTTTCAAGTACAGCGGGTTCGGGCCGCGAAGCGGAACCTACAGGAGTTCGCCGAGTAACCTCGACCGGCGCACCGCGTGCTGATCGTCACGTGGTGCGCCGGTCTTTTATTGAGGCGGATGCCCCGCGCCGTTCGGACTTGACTTGACCATTTGTCGGTGTGGAGCGAAAGTCACGAGCCCACGGTGAGACGGGGCGAGGCGCTCAGCGCCACGTTCGGATCATGGGCGCGGACCGGTAGGGATCATGAGTATCAGTGCACTCGATCACATGCAGGTCGCTGTTTCCGTCGATCTCCTGCCAGGCTTAATAGGTGTTGGGAGAGCAATCTAAGTTTCCAGTTACACGGCTCTGTGGTCCGGTAACGTGTCGTGATGGACAGAGATGATCGGACCCCCGCGCGTGGACATGGGGTTTTCGCTGTAGTCGATGACAACGGTCGCCGATAGCCGGATGAACGCCCCGGAGCGGTCGAGCCGTTAGGAGCGGAAGAGCCAATCGTTGCACATGTGGTCGATGCATGCGAGGGCAGAGGTATGTCACGACTGGTCAAGCTTGTAGAAAAACTGAAGGAAACCAGTGGGCTCGCCACACCACCAGGTGTCATTCTCCGACTTCTTGAGTTAACCCAGCAGCCGGATCCGTCCGTGCGCGACGTATCGGCGACCATTGCGGCCGATCCGGCGATCGCGGCTAAGCTGCTCCGCTACGTCAACTCACCCATGGCGGGTGTGGGCCGCGAGGTGGCGTCGGTCGACCACGCGGTTGCCCTGATCGGAATCCGCGGTGTTCAGATGCTGGCACTCTCCTTTGCGGTGGTCTCGTCCGGTGCTTCGTCAAGATGCAGACGATTCGATCGGACTCAGTATTCGCTGCAGTCTCTGGCATCGGGTGTCACAGCGAGGCTCCTTGCAGAGACAAGCGACCGGGCAC
>CAYOQG010000312.1:0-6234 GCA_964405925.1 uncultured Phycisphaeraceae bacterium
GTCCGCTGCACCGGCGTTTCCGACCCCGAAAACGCGTCGTGCAATTTGTTGTTACAGTCGTGGCTCAGTTGGGGCGGCGTCGGGTGCGTGGGTTACCGTTTTGTCTTGGCCTCGTCTTTTCGGGCGGTGATGATGGTCTCTTGGATGATGGTGGGGGTGCGGCGGTAGCAGCTAAACTCCATGGTGAAGGTGCCCTGACCTTTGGTCATCGAGCGGAGGTCGGTGGCGTAGCCGAACATGTTAGCCAGAGGGACGTCGGCTGTCAGGACGACGGCATTGGGCTTGATCTCCTGGCCAGTAACAAAGCCACGACGCGAGGCGATGTCGCCGCTGACATTGCCCTGGAACTCGGACGGCACCTCGATCTCGACGCTCATGATCGGTTCGAGCAGGGCGGGCTTCGCGCTTCGTACCGCCTCTTTGAAAGCCGATCTCGCACAGACCTGGAACGCCAGGTCGGACGAGTCGACGGCGTGGGCGGAACCGTCCTCGAGTATCATCTTGACGCCAACGACCTCGAAACCAGCGAGCGGGCCCTTGGGCCGAGCCATCTGGAACCCCTTATCGACGGAGGGGATGTATTCGGTCGGAATGCGGCCACCGGTTACCTTGTTCTCGAAGACGTAATCCTGTTCGCCGTTCACGTCGAGGGGGATCAACCTTCCGGCCACGTGGGCATATTGGCCCGCACCACCGGTCTGCTTTTTGTGCTTGTAGTTGAAAGCGGTCTCGACGGTCGGCGTCTCGCGGTACCGCACCTTCGGTGCCCCGAGCACGACATTGGCCTTGTACTCCCGGCGCATCCGCTCGACGTAGACCTCGAGGTGCAGCTCACCCATGCCCGAGATGATCGTCTGTCCTGTTTCCTCATCGTGGTTGGTGTGGAAGGTTGGGTCCTCCTTGACGAATCGGTTAAGGGCTTTGGACATCGGCTCGCGATCGGCTTGACGCTCCGGCTCGATGGCCATCGAGATCACCGGCTCGGGGCAGTGCATGCTCTCCAAGGAAAGATGAATGCTGCGATCGCAAAGGGTGTCCCCGGAGACGGCCTCGATACCCATCAACCCGACAATGTCACCGGCACGAGCGACGCTAACATCCTCGCGCTTATCCGCATGAAGCCGGTAGATGCGCCCGATTCGCTGCGTCTTTCCGGTTCGAGCGATTTTGTAGGAACGTCCCTTGTGGATTTCGCCCTGATACAACCGTGCGTAAGTCACCTGCCCGAACGGCTCGTCACAAATCTTAAATGCCATGGCGACGGCAGGCCCGTCGGGGTCCGCGGTCAGCGTGACCTCGGCTCCGTCGTTGGCGTTGTCACAGGCGTAGGCTACCCGGTCCAGCGGTGATGGGAGATAGCGGGTTACCGCGTCGAGCAGACTCTGCACGCCCTTGTTTCGATAGGCTGACCCGACCAGCACGGGCGTAATCTCACGGCGAATGGTCGCACCTCGGATGGCCTGGTGGATCAGTGCCTCACTCGGCTTGCCCCCTTCCAGCAGGGCCTCCATCAGCTCGTCGTCATACAGGCTTAGAGCCTCAAGCATCCCGTGACGTGCTCGATCCGCCTCTTCCCGCAGCGATTCCGGTATGTGGTCGATTCGTACGCGTTCGCCGGCGTGCCCCTCGTTATAGACCGCCCTCATCGTGATCAGATCGATCACACCGACAAAGTCGTCCCCGCTCCCGATCGGGACCTGCAAGGGTAGGGCGACATGACCGAGCTTGCTCTCCAGCTCCGCCAGCACGTGGCCGGGGTCGGCTCCTGCCCGGTCCATCTTGTTGATAAACGCGACGCGTGGAACGCGATACCGACGCATCTGCCGGTCGACAGTGATCGATTGCGATTGCACCCCGCCAACCGCACACAGCACGAGAACCGCGCCGTCCAAGACGCGCAGCGATCGCTCGACCTCGACGGTGAAGTCCACGTGGCCGGGGGTGTCGATGATGTTGATCACCTTGTCGTCCCATGACACGGCCGTGGCGGCCGAGGTGATCGTGATCCCGCGTTCCTTCTCCAGCTCCATGAAGTCCATGGTCGCGCCGCCGCCGTCCTTATCCTTGATCTCGTGGATGCGGTGGATACGGCCGGCATAGAAGAGGATCCGCTCCGTCAATGTCGTCTTACCCGAGTCGATATGGGCGGAGATCCCGATGTTTCGAATGTTACTGAGTCTGTTCATGTTGTCGTTCTGTTGTGCCAGCGATACGTCGTTTTCGTCCTCGCAGCGTCGTTCCTTGTCGGTTACCTGACTACCTCTCGTTGCCCGCCGCCCACAAGGGACGGCGCTACACCCGCGATTCAAGTCAGGTCTTGTCGGTCATCTCTCACGGTCCGTTGTCGCAGTCGACCCAACGAACCCCTATAAACTAACCGGCGGGTCGCCCACTTAGCGGCCGACACACCGGCATTACTTCGCGATACAATTCCTAGTATTACGGGGAATACCGTGCCGCGGCTGGTTCCCTCTTCGGGGTCAACTTGACACGGCAGTGCGGAAGCTTAGCAGGCCCGGTAGCTCCCGTCAACCCCTCTTCCCTGTTTTATCAGTTCTTGACGCTTGGAACGACTCATCGGCAGACCGACGCCCCTGGTTCAATTGTGCCATGAGGCGAGTGTCTGCACGGGACGAAGGCATCGGTCGGATAACGCGGCAGGGTCGTCTGCCGGACGAGTACGGCAACCCGCGGAGAGGCGACCGGGTGGACATTTCGCCGTCCGGGAAGTCTCCGACGTGTTTCGCTCTGCGAAAGTCGGATCGTGCCAAGCCCGAAGTCTTACTCGCCTGGCAGGGCACACGACCCGCCGTGCTTTGCGTGGTAGTCCTGGTGGTATTCTTCTGCCTCATAGAAGGAGCGGGCGGGCTCCACCTGGGTGACGATCTGTCGGCCGCGGTACCCGTCGGTGCTGCGAAGCTGCTCGATGAACGCTTTGGACGCCCTCAACTGCTCGTCGTTGGCAGGAAAGATGGCTGAGCGGTATTGGGCTCCCACATCGGGCCCCTGTCGGTTGAGCTGCGTCGGGTCGTGAAACTTGAAGAACCACTCCAGCAGCTTATCGTAGGACACCCGCCTGGGGTCATATCTGACCCGGACTGTTTCTGCGTGTCCTGTCGCTCCCGAGCAGACGTCCGTGTACGTGGGGTTCGCCGTCGTTCCACCCATATAGCCCGATACCGCATCGATCACACCGGGCACTTGTTGGAAGCGATCCTCGATCCCCCAAAAACAACCACCGGCGAAGTAGGCGGTCTCGGTTTGCACGGGTCGCGAGTGGGCAGGCAGCTCCACGCCTTTGCCGAAGAAACGCAAAGCCACCGAATTCAAGCAATAGCGCTTGCCGGTAGGAGGGGGCCCATCGTCGAAGACGTGACCGAGGTGCGAGCGGCAGCGGGTACATTGAATCTCCGTGCGGACCATACCGTGGCTTGCATCACGCTCGTAGTGGATATGCTCCGGATCGATTGGTTCGAGGAAGCTGGGCCAACCGGTCCCTGACTTGAACTTGGCACCCGAGTCGAACAGCGGCAGCCCGCAAAGGCGACACACATAGATACCCGGTTCCGAGTTGTCCAAGAGGCCGCCGCAGAAGGCTTGCTCGGTGCCGCGCCCTAGCAGCACGGCACGTTCATCCGGCTTAAGATCCTTTGCCAGCTCTTCAACCTGGGGCCGACTCAGAGGAGTGATATCGTACCCGCTCTTCGAGTACGTTCTGCCTTCGCTGGTTTTCGCCCCTGGGTTGCCTGTCATCATGGCTGGCCTCGTGTTTTCACCCTCACCACCGGCGGCGCCCAGGGTGATTAGCCCCGCGATCAATATCAATAGGGCACCGCCGAGCGCCGTCTGTACAGTCTTCATTGTGGATCTCCGGCCGCACGGGTCCGCCGCGAGCGGTGAGTCCGCAACGGTTCTCGACATTCGAGATTCGACGGTACTTACGCTCGGAGCGTCCGAAATGTTCAGGCGGGGGTCAACCTCACCTGGCGAGGTGTCGGTCCTGTGCGCACGGTAGGGGGCACCTCGCAGGTTTGAGGTCTAAATCCGCGCGCGGGCACGTAGCCTTGTGGGTGGTCTCGAGGCGATGCGACTTGTCGACGCCCAGCGCCGGCGGTCTGGTTTGCGGCGCGTTCGGAGATCACGGACAGGCGGCCCACTCCATCCACCTTGCCCAAGCGGGAAAAGAAGGGAGCTGAGCGATATACAAGAGCGAAACGAGCTCTGAGCTCGTTTGCCCGGTTCTCGGCGTCTGCCCTAGTTGGCGGCAGCCTCGGCCATAGCTGTTGGGACGCTACCACCCATCGCCCCCAGCAGCGAGTCGAGGAACTGGTCGAGCGCTTGCTGGAAGATGTTGCGACACCAAGAGGCGTTCACATCGGACAGCGTGACCGTCTCCCTCGTCGGCGGCAGGGAGTGGTTTCCCGGCAGAAAGAACTCCACCTGGGCTTCACACTGCTCGAACCCCATGTGCCGAAAGGTCATAAGGAGGTAAATGTCCTCGGACATGGCGAACCGATAGGTTCGGATGCCGAAGTCGGTGAGCGGGGTCGTCGCTTGAACGACATACTGTCTGACGAACTCGCCGAACTCCTTGAAGACGGGCGTCAACGTCTCATCCGCTTTCTGCTCGAATCGGTCTCGGGCGGCGGATTGAACCGTCTCGAGTTTCTGAGCGAAGCGTTTCTGCCACTCGTTCATGCTGTTATCCTCCCGTTGCCGGTCGTGCGGCTTTGGATTCGACCGAGATCTGTGTCTAACGCGCATGGTCCAGCCCCGGACTTAAGACGCGGTTTCACATTTCAACAGGCTGCCAACCCCGCAGGACCGGGCTCCACGCGCGTGCCCTTTGACGCGGTGGTCGGCCATGCGTCTCGACCTATGCAAGTCTACAATATGGTGCCGGCCTGCGGACGTCGGATAACCAGCGAGGTCCGGTCGCATCTGCGAGCGGGACGTGTCAGCAGCAAGCCGGATCGTGTCCTTCACGTGTGAGATCCCTTCGCCGGGCGGCAAGATGTACCAAAGATACATGCACCGAGCACATCCGCACGGAATCAGTCGACCGGTCCGCAGGGATTGGAAACAGACCCCGTCGCTGGATAACCGGACGTGGGCCCACGCGGTGCAAGTGTTGCCGGTTTGGCAGCCACCCGTGTACGTGCATGCGGATTGACCTTCGAGGGTGGTGGCACGATCGTGTTGCATCGCCCGTGCCGGCCAGCTCTGCTTCACACTGACTCGCAGCCGCCGCCGCGGGCCAGGTGGAGGCTGAAAGCGCACCCCGCACAGGCTCGCGCCCGCCGAGGTTTGGAGCCCAGAAACGCCCGCGCACGAAGCGTGGCGCCCCCACTCCCGTCGCCTCGAAAATGGTTCGCCGGGTCCTTGCCTGCGGTTGCAAGGGAGGTCGCTGAGCCGATTTCGCTTGAGTATGATTATTTTCCGGCAACACTGGATGGGTGGGGACCTGCCGATGCCGGGAGTACCTGACGTGGCCGCCCTCGCAGGCTCTTATCGGCCCCGGGGACCCTAGATAGCCGGCTGGGCGCTTCTAATACCCTCTTTATTCGGTCAAGATGCCGAACAATCTGGACAATCCAGCGAAAATGGAAGTTTGAAACTGTAGCAGGTTAGGCAATTAATTTGATTTCTCTTGACATTCTCGGCCTGTTTCGCCAAAATCGGCTCTGTACGAGTCTCCTGCGTTTCTGGAGCAGGTGCGTTAGACTTAACCAATAAAGAGGGAAGAGACCCATGTCCTCTTTTTGGAGATGAGAGCCAAAACGCCCACGGCGCGGTGGTTGTGGCTGCGCTTTGCTGTCCACGACCATCGTTGCCGGGGCGGGCTGGGTGTTTGTTGGGGAGTTAGTGTCGAGGAGGTGTCAGGTCGGATGATCCGACGAGGATTTGTGAACGACCTTGATTTACCCCCGCAGGATTTCAAATCGGTGTTCGGGAGACGGCTTTCGAAGAAGCCAGAAGCTGTAGGTCAGCGGTGGAGGGAGGTCGGAGAGGGTAATTTGACGTGAAGTGTGGTGTCTGGTGTTGGTCGGGTCGGACAGCGACCCGTGCCGTGGGCGTTTTGGGAAACTTATTTGGGAGGATGCGGAGGTCAAACAAAGAAACATCGGTAAGTCGTACTATGTCACACAGATTGTGTGGTGTCTCTTAGGGTACGGGAAGTTCCCCCTATTGGAGGTATGGAAGATGAAATGTAAATGTCTTTGTGCTCTGGGC
>CAYOQG010000313.1:0-6198 GCA_964405925.1 uncultured Phycisphaeraceae bacterium
TTGAACCCCCAACCGCCGGTTTTGGAAACCGGTGCTCTGCCAATTGAGCTACGCTCCTAAGCAGATTCGCAACGGACCGACGGCCAGCCCCTACTTCCGTTTGATCTTATGGAGCGTCCGTTTGCGCTGTCGTTTGCAGAACTTCCGCAGCTCCAGCTTCGGCGTACCACCCATGACGTTTACGCTCGTGCGGTAGTTCAGGTCACTGCACTCCTTACACTGGAGCCAAACGTATTCCCGTTTTGCCGCCTTGGCCATGATCACTCACATCTTGTCAGCCGCCGGGTGAGACCGGGACCATTATTCGACAACCTTCACGACGACGCCGGAACCCACCGTGCGACCACCCTCGCGCACCGCAAACCGAAGCCCCTGTTCCATGGCGATCGGCTTTTGCAATGTCACCTCCATCACGACGTTGTCGCCCGGCATACACATCTCCGCCTCCTTCAAAGTCAGACCGCCCGTCACATCCGTCGTCCGGAAGTAAAACTGAGGCCGGTATCCATTGAAGAACGGCGTATGACGTCCGCCTTCCTCCTGCGTCAGAACGTACACTTGGGATTCGAACTTGGTGTGCGGCATGATCGACCCGGGTTTGGCGAGCACTTGCCCCCGTTCAATCTCATCCTTCTTCGTGCCACGAAGAAGACATCCGACGTTGTCACCGGCCTCACCGTAGTCCAGCGTCTTGTTGAACATCTCGACACCGGTGACGGTCGTCCTCTGGGTCTCCATCAGACCGACGATCTCCACCTCCTCACCAGTCTTGATCTTTCCGCGCTCGATTCGGCCGGTGGCGACCGTTCCGCGCCCCTTGATGCTGAAGACGTCCTCCACGGACATCAGAAACGGCTGATCGGCGTCACGCTCGGGCACCGGAACGTAATCGTCAAGCGCCTGCATCAACTCGGTGATGCATTTTGTCGCCTCGGGATCTTCCGGGTTCTCCAACGCCGCGAGCGAGTTGCCGCGGATCACGGGAATCTCGTCACCCGGGAACTCGTACTTGGACATCAGCTCTCGGACCTCCATCTCCACGAGGTCGAGCAGTTCCGGATCGTCAACCAGGTCAGTCTTGTTCAGAAACACGACAAGGCAAGGTACGTTCACCTGTCGAGCAAGCAGAATATGCTCCCGCGTTTGAGGCATCGGTCCATCCGCGGCGGATACCACCAAGATGGCACCATCCATCTGGGCAGCACCTGTGATCATGTTCTTGACATAATCCGCGTGCCCCGGACAGTCGATGTGGGCATAGTGACGATTCTCCGTCTCGTACTCCACGTGCGCCGTGGCGATCGTAAGAATCTTGGTCGAATCGCGCCGGCCCTGTTTCTCTGACGCCTTCGCCACTTCGTCATAGGATCTGAACTTCGCAAGCTTCTTAAGAGCCTGCACTCCGGTCATCGCCGCCGTCAGCGTGGTCTTGCCATGATCCACGTGGCCGATCGTTCCCACATTGACGTGCGGCTTCGTTCGTTCAAACGTTTCCTTGGCCATCCAATGCGTCCTCCACTCGCTCGACGGCTGCCAAACTGAGCCTGTTGCCTGCCGGAACCCTCGAACAAGCCGTTGGCTCCCGGCGCTATCCGAAACAACGTAAACCTTCTTGATTCTTGAAAAACCGAACCTTGCCTGCAGCAGCCAAACACCCGCATCAAATCGGCTACGACGCCGATAGTATCTAGACGTTGCACCGCGATCAGCTGCTGCCGGGACTCGAACCCGGGACCTCGTCCTTACCAAGGACGCGCTCTACCGACTGAGCTACAGCAGCATACATCGAACGCCCGTGCGAAATCGATCGACGACCGTTCATGCGGCCACCATTGCTCCGCTGCCAGACCAATCCGTCTCGCTCAGCGCAGTCCCAGGTCGCGCTTCCCGACCGAAGCCCAATCCGCACTCCAACCTGCGACCGAGATTAATCCAGTGCACCTGCACCTAGAGCCCAGCAAGTATACGCAATCGCGATTCTCTGTCAAACCCAAAAACCACCACTCAGAGTCTTCATGGCTCTTCCCCTGCAGCCCCCTCAACACCTTGGTCCGCTCTCTTGGCCGATCGAATCCCAGAATTCGCCCGTTCCACCACGTGTTCAAGTACTCGACGTGCTATCATCGGATAGCCCATCGGACTTCCAGAATGGAATTATCACATTTTTACTTCATATCCTTGCGACGCCCTGTTAACCTTCCGCCCGGAAGACCGTCAACATCGTCTCGCGCTGCAGAACCGGGTTTCGCCTGTCCCAACACCTTCGGGTCATAGAGCGCCGACCTGCCTTGCACTGGCAACCAAGCCTGGCCTCACCTGACCCGTCAGGGAGTCGGCCCGTCCGTTTGACCGCGTGCGCACGGAACACTCCGGGTGGCTCGCACGCGCGTAATGAGCCGAGCTGCAACGCTGTGGACGTACTCGATGCGGAACGGGCGGCACCACACACACGTGCGGCCCCCGCCTGCCATCGCCCGGATGGTTGTGTCCGCACGCGCCGCAAGCTAGCATAGGGCGTTCACCGGTTTGGCAGTGAACGAACCCCGCGCGCGTAACCCTGTTCCCTGGGAACGAACACTCGACGCAGCCGGAGGCAACAACTCCATGCAACGAAGGCCCCTTGGTGACAGCGGCTTGGAAGTGTCACCTCTAGCACTCGGCACCTGGGCGATGGGCGGTTTCGTCCCCACGTGGGGTACCGTCGACGATCGGGAATCGATCGCGGCGATTCACCAGGCCCTGGATGCCGGCATCAACCTGATCGACACAGCCCCGATCTATGGCCTTGGGCATGCCGAAGAAACCGTCGGCAAAGCCATCCAGGGCCGTCGACACGAGGTGCTCGTCGCCACCAAGTGCGGGCTGCTTCTCCCGAAGTCCGAAGAGGACCTCCCTCCGCGATGCCTTGGCCGGGATAGTGTCCTTCGCGAATGCGATAGCAGCCTCCGACGCCTCCGGACAGACACCATTGACCTCTATCAGTGCCATTGGCCCGATCCGGAGACGCCGATTGAGGAAACCATGGGGGCCCTGACCACGCTTTGGGAACGAGGTAAGATCCGCGCGATCGGCCTATCCAATTTTAGCTGTGAGCAAATCACAGCCGCCCGGGACTACGGTCCGATCCATAGCGTGCAACCGTGCTTCTCCATGTTCCATCTTCGCGCCGCTGAGGACTTGCTTCCCTACTGTATCGAGCATCGAATCGGTGTGCTGGCCTATGGTCCGCTGGCCAAGGGCTTGTTAACCGGCAAGTTTGATTCCGACAGCCGGTTCGACGACATCCGAGCGAGTGATCCAGACTTCACGGGTGATCGCTTTCTTCGAAACCTGGGCATCGTCGAGGAAATCAGGAGAATCGCAAAGGCCTATGACAAGACTGCAGCACAACTCGCCCTTAATTGGACGAGCCATTATCCTGGCGTGACAGCGCCGATTTTTGGGGCCAAGCGCCCGTCACAGGTGTTGGAAAATGTCGGTGCCGTTGGATGGACGATCTCGGAAGACGACTGCGCCCGCATTAAGGCGCTGCTGGGGAGCTGAGCGGTGGGATCCAATCCAACACCCGCCAATCCGAGGGAAAAACACGCAGCGCGGAGAGCCCGAGATGGCGGTCCTGCTTCTGACCAATTAGCCACGCCCGTCCTTGATGCCCTATCAGCGGCCACCGACCAATACGGCCGCTCGCCGGTCCGCGGCCGCGCTTCTCGGCCCCGGCTCCACTTTCTCCTGGCCGGTATTGCCGCGATCCTCGTCGGGACGATCCTCGCATTCACCGGGCGATCGGACTACCGCTGCTGTGCAACCTTTCGGATCCTCGGTGACGCAACCCCCGCCCAGCGGGTGACGCTCCGGCGCGAACTTTCCAGTTACGCCTGGGAGTCGCTAACCGGCGAGGACAGCCCTCGCGTCCGAATCCCACCTATGCACGTGGATTCGCCCTCACCTGACCAGTTGCGACTGACGGTGATTACCCCCAGTCGCAAGGCAGGCCTCCGGCGCGTCAGGCAAACCGCGGAAGGTTACAGCGAAAGGATGCGGGTCTTGGCCCAAGCCGCACGCATCACTCCAACCGAGGCGGAAGACACCCTGTCTGAATATGTATCCACCTTGCGGGAACGGCTCGATGATGCCCGCGACCGAGTGGACGCCGCGGTCGCCGCTCTGCCCGAATCCGACACTTCCGAGAACCTTCAGCTCCTGATGGCCCACTGGGAGCCCCTGCGAGATCGTTTCGGCACGGTCAAGCAAGAACTCGCCCAGGCATCTGCGGATCTGACTCACCTTCGGTCCGAGCCCGAACCCACTCACGGTGTCGTCTCGAGCGAAGAGCGACAGCAGGCCCAAATGGCGGATGAGGCTCTTCAGCAAGACCTCCGCGAGCTCGTCGTTAACCTCACCGAGCTGAAGCTGCACCTGCTTACCGTCTGGCAGCAATCCGCCGGCGCTCTTGAGCGACTGAAGCTCGCGGTGGACGACGTCATCAAGACTGCCGCTCACGATCCTCGCAAGTTGGAATTGGAGAAGGCGGATGCCGGAACGGTGACATCCATCGAGACCGCCGCCAACGCCTACGCCGAAACGGTGAACGCCTTCGCCGAAGCGTGGAGCCGAGAGTTCACGACATTGAGGCAGCTCGATATCGATCCCCTCAGCGGCGAGGTCCTGGATGTGTACTACAGGGTGCTACGACGTCTCAATGACTTTTTGTTCGACGCCAGCAAGCAGCTCAGCACCCTTCGGGCAGCCGTGGACGTCCTCAGTGCCGATCCAAGGGACACAGCCCGACACCATGTCTTCCAATCTGACCTTGTCCGAGCGTTTCAGACGATGCAGGCAGCGCACCACCGCTTCGAGTTCGCCTTGGACGCGATCGAGACTCCGCAGAACTTCCGGCTCGACGCGGCCATCAAGAGCGCTCGCGGCTTGCACCGACGATCCCAGGAGCGAATCCGCGGGATCCAGCAGCGACTTCAGGCACAGGCCCTGAAGCGGGCGAAAGAGCAACGCATCCAGGAGCTGGCGACGGTCAAGGAGGTCTTCGATCGCGCTCGTGCAGCCACCGACGAGACCGTCAACGAACTCATCGCCCTGCAGGACGAGCTCAACCTTACCGTGAAGGACTCCGAAGCCTTCTTCCGTACGCTCCTAAAGGTTGAGATCGCGTCGGCCCGCCTGGAAATCACCAACGACGATCTGGACACAACACAACAGCGACTTCGCGAACTCGCCGCCCAACGGATGGCAAGCTCCAATAGCCTTGATGTCGAGCTCGTGTCATGCGACGTGCTCGGTGGTCCTATCAACCTCGGCGAACGCCTGAGTATCGCCGGTCTTGCTGCCGTGCTCACGCTGCTCGCCGTGCTGCTGACGCAATGGTGGATCATCCGGTAGTCGCGGTCGCCGCAGCAGATAGCACGCCCAATTGTAGTGACCTTGGCTAAACAGCTTCCCTCGCATTCAGTACCACACTAATGTCTATCAGGGTAAGCGGGTGGTCATGGTTTGCACGCTTCGTCAGCCCTACCCACTCGCCGCTTACCGACGTGCTCCATAGCGAATCCGAGGTTTGGGCGTTTCGGGCACTGGGCGCTTTTGCGTCTCGACGTGTCGACGGTAACGACTGCGGGCTACAATCCTCTGACAATCGAGCGGCAGCCGTTCAGTCACCGCGTAGGCGACTCGACCTCCGGAAGCGTGGTATCCGAGGTGCACAGCAGCTCTACATCGACGGCGTTTTGTTGCGCGGCCAGGTCGTGCATAAACTCATCGAACGCCGCGAGCCGCTTCTCGGCCAGTCTGCGCACGGGTGCGAATCGGAAGGAATCTCGAAGGCGAGCCTCCCAGAAGTGATATTCGCTTTTTGCCCGCCAGGTTTCGATGGCGGCTTCGACCCCTTTCCCTTCCCAAATGCCACGACGGACCACAAGCCAAAGGGAGACGATACCGAACTCGTCGAGATTCTCAGCATCGCTGACAACATGCCCCTCGATCAAATCACTCTCGCGGTCCTTCGGAGCGCGGATGGCTCGTAGGGCCCGGTTTAGAGACTCCTTCGGAAGCAGCCCGCCGAGACTTGCCTCCATGAGACGGGCGCCTTGATCGATCTGCGACTCCGACTGCGGTCGAACGAAGATCTCCTCGTGCCGGATCTCCTCCTCACGCAGGCGCACCACCCACCCCGCATCATGATAGAGG
>CAYOQG010000314.1:0-6173 GCA_964405925.1 uncultured Phycisphaeraceae bacterium
AGACAGAGTCGGGAAATGCTCGAGCAAGGGTACTCGCCGGGTCGAGCGGTCCATCTCGATGGTGCGCCTTGGTGGCGACGATCCCGGTTGGTGTTTGAAGCAGCTCCAGGACACCGGTGCCGCAACCTGCGACCGGTGCGAGGCCGGCAGCCGCCAATAGCGCACACGTTCCACGTATCCGCTCACGTCTGTCCATGAGAGGTTGCCCCTTTTTCCCCGTTTCAGGTGTTTTTACTTGTTTTGGGAGTTCACCCGCCTATTGGGGTCCCCACCGCCGGCCGCCGGTTGACGTCCGGCGATCGCGCATGCCGTGTGTCTCATCCGTGCGTTGTGTCCAGCGGGTTCCGTCCCGTTCCGCATGTGGGTAAGCCAAGAGGCTGCTCTCCGCTTCCTACCTCGATCCGACTCCAGAGAAACTGATGCTCGAAGCGTCTTGCTGACGGCCCAGCGACCCGCGTCCTGGTCAGTAGACTGGGACTCACAGTCAGCCCGAGATTAAGCATGCGCGCGCTTGGCCCGATAAGCAAACTGCAAAATCACAGGGGTTGCGGGGTTGACTCTGCAATACTGCAGAGTGCCGAATGCGACCCCTCGCCGGGGGGCCGCGGTTGAGGTCGGCGCGGCGCAGAACTGCACTTTGCCTCGGAAAGATAATTTGAAAAAAACTTGCGAGGCAGTGTCAGGAGTCAACGGTTCGGCGCCATATTCCATTTAGAGTGACGCCATGCGGCATCGACGACATCGCACTTCGGCGGGGTTGATTCCCTCGGGTCCGGCGAAGGGCTGCTCCGCGCGCGGGCGGCTGTTCGCATTGGATGAGGTCGCTCTCCGCCCACGGGGCAGGGGCGCCGAAAAACAATTCTGGAATTCTTCGTCGAAACGCGATCGAACGCGGTTTGTAGCTACGGGCAGATACAAACGGACGGGTGGGGTGCGCCGATGGCGTGGGCTGACCTGACATCGGGTTGGCATGTTAAGTGTACCGTGCACTCGTACCACGTGTCCCCATCAGTTGGGCCGCCATAGGAAAGGGGTCCGTCAGCGAGGATGGAAGAGCGCGGCTTGTTGCCATCCTCCTAGCGGTACACAGCGGACACCGTCCGTGGGTCAAGTGCGGGGACCCTCGGTGGGGTTTGTACGCGGTTCGCCATGAAGAGAAACACAAAGAGGCACTCATCTTTGGCAGTCGAAGATGAGCGACGGGTGCGGTGTCTCAAGATCGTAGAGCATGTCTACTGGAGTGGGTCGGCCTCGTCTGAGCAGTTATCCACAACGCTTGCAGGGCTGCCGGACACGAGGGATACCAGTGCAAGCAGAGTGGAGCAGGACATCGCCGTGCTGCGGCACGACGGTTTACCGATGCGCGTCGATGAAGCCGGGTACTGGCGAATCGACGCCGTGATTCCAGGTTTCGCCATACGCCTGACAAAGGCGGAGGCCTCTGTCGTGTGGGCGTGGCTGGTTGCGCATGGCAATTCCCACCGGGTCGCCGCACGCTCCGTTTCCCGAGAGGACCTATCGGCGGCTGTGGCGACGCTGTTATCAGGCTTGCGACAGTTTCACAAGGGTAGTGAGGTGATGAACGCTGCCGGCGACACCGCTGCTCGACGAGATGTCTCACGCACCGGCGAATCCAAGGGGCGCTTGCAGGTGTCCAGGTTGATCGGCGAGGCCCGCTTGGTACATCGGCGATTGCGCGTGCTCGATCTTATTGCGGGCCGAAGGGCGCTCAATACCAGCGAGCTCGCTACGGGGCTCGACGTATCGCGGCGTACGGTTCACGACGATTTGAATGTGTTGCGTCGCTGTGGGTTCGAGGTAAAGTTCTCCCGGCGCCACCAGGAGTTTCAGATTCAGGGTCTCAACTCCTACCTTGCCGATCACCTTTCGTTACCGATGGCGGCCGCCTTGCTTGCGCTATTCGAGCCACCCGATGCTCCTCACCTTCCCAGCAGCGGCGCGGTCCCGTGGGACATGGTCTCGGAGAAGGTCGCACGGGGCATCCGGCTGAGCTTCTCGAGGCGGGCGCCGAGTCTACAAGACCTGATCGCGAGCTGCCAAGCTTGCGGAAGGGCGAGTTAGCCGCGGAGGCAGCTCATCCGGGTCGCAGGCGCCATAATAACTGGGCAAGGACCCTTTCCCCCAACGGGCACCACGTATCGTACTATTAAGTCAGGTGACGATGCTCGCCGTAGTTATCGGGTCTCCGGCGGCGCAGCACGGTGTGGAGGGGAGGCGTGAGCACACACCACTCCTCCACGCGAAATGCCATGTGGCCATTGGAGCGCGTGCCGGACGCCAGGAGTGCCCGCGTTAGACGCGCTTGCGCACGGGTGGCTTCCCTTGCAGGGGTCTCAGGTCTCACTAGCACCTCACACTGCTCGAGTTGGCCGTGCCGCGTCTTTTTTGGGGGGGAAAGGCGATGTCATGTCGTGGATGTTCGCTCGTGCTGGTCGGACTGTGTTCAACGCTGGTCGTCGCGACAGCGAGACTGTCAGCCTCAGACGACCCGCTTGGGGACGTGTTCATGGCCCCGGACCCAACGGTACCGGGGGTATCCGCTGCACCTGATCTAGTGTACGTCGAGGTTTATCGACAATCCGGAAACGTCGTTGTTCGTCTTAAGTTTGCAGATGAGACTCTTGCGGCAGACGATCTGTCTGACCCCACGTTTCAGAAACAGTTGTACGGACGGGTCGACCTCGGCGCCGATGCGCCGGGCATGGCGCTTACATCCGCTAAGAGCACTCTGACCTTGAACCCCAGCTTTCTGGATGTGGCGGCGTACATCGAATTCGAGACCGTCGAGGAGGACCACGTGTCCTTGTTCGATAGCGACGATGGATTGCTCGGTGTGGTTTCAGTGTGCTTCGCATTTGATACAGTAAGGGTCGTGATTCCCGAGATGCTCCTTCCAAGGCCGGACGACGTCACGCGGGCTATCATGTTGGTCCACAACCTCTTTCAGGATACCTGGGACATGTTTCCGAACGGCAATGGGAACACGGTGATTCTGGGGAGTGCCGGCTGCGAGCCTGAAGACGTTGACTGTGACGGCGACGTGGACCTAGCCGACTTCGGCGCGTTCCAGCTCTGTTTCACGGGCAACGATGGGGAGGGTCTCGATTCGGGGTGCGACCTCTGTGATTTTGACATCGATTGCGAGGTAGATCTTGACGATCTCGGCATGTTTGTTCCGGTGTTAACGGGTCCCCTATGACACCAGCCGCCCTCGGAGGCCCCGAGCCGGCAGATCAGCACACATCATCCCGGACAGACCCGGTCTACACATTCTCCTTATCGCTTTGGAAGATAGACCGCCGAATACCGTGCTGATGCCTGATTGTAGGGGCCGGCTGCCGTCCAGTTATTCCGCGTCGGCTCATACCAGCCAGCCGAGCCAGCTAGCCGAGCCGCGTTCAGGCCCGTGAGGTGGCGTGGTGTCTCTGCCCTAACGAACTGTAGGGCGGAAGGGTTCGTTGATAGATTCGCTTCCGGAATCGATCCCGTCCGAGCCCCCGCCTTCGCGTGGTTGCCACCAAAGATGGGCAGGAGGTCATCGTTAAGCCTGTACCAGGTAAAATCTGCCACGGCAACTGAATCACCTCGGGCGCTCATTTGCTGGGGACCGCCCAGCGGTGTGTCGATCGCCGCTCCCCAAAGAAAGATGTAACTGGTAAAGACCAAGTCCGAACTGTTCGCAGGATCGGTTACCGACGGGGCCGGAATACTCGGGCAGGCGAATGCTTCCTCGGGAACGTACGTTCCCAGAAGATCAGTCAGATCGTAGCCGACGTTGCGGTTGATGACAATGTTTGCCGATAGCTCGAGATGCTCGCGTCCGTCGTATTTTTGGGCAGTGGGAGGCAGCCAATCCACGTTCTCGCTGGCATAGCTTCCGAGCGCGGAACTGAGCCCTCGCATGTTTGCCAAACACACTACGCGGCGTGCTTGTTCCCTCGCCCCGGACAACGAGGGTAGCATTAACGCCATCAGCGTCATTATTATGAGGATGGCAACGACCAACTCAATGAGGGTGAAGCTTCTGGCACCCGTTCGTTGAGAAGGCTGGTGGATTCGGGAACAATTGACGTTGCGCATCCCTTTGTCTCGCCGTAACGTGACGGCTACAACGCTCGTTGCGCCAAGTCTCAATCGTAGCCGCTCTTCGTTCTCTGGTCCAGCACAATTGCTGTTGGACGGAGGATCGACGCCTAGGGCGGTCCCTCGATGACCGAGCCGCGGCTGTCAATGCGAGCCTTTTTGCCTGCGGGAAGCAGCCAGTCGCCACGTTCGCCCGAGAACGTCGCATCTGTGTCCCAGGGAACGAAACTCGTACGGCCCTCGTTGCAGTCCAGGGTAAACCGCCCGTTCTTGGCGACCCTGATCAGCCCGCCCGACAAACGCACCTGGAAGCCATCTGGCCCAGCGGTTCCAGTCAGCGTTCCCCGCCGAACGGTCATCACACCGGTGTCAAACGCGACGGAGGCACCAGAATCCAACGTCACCACTGAGCCACTGCTCAGCTTGACTTCAATACGAGTTGTACCGTCCGCCTCAACAGGCTGATTGGTGCGTACAGCGAACCTCCTGACTTCGGAACTTGTAAACGCCTGGCGAAGGACTTTGGCTTCCCCCACAATGGGCGCGGCGCGAAGGACGACGAATCCGACGGCGGCCGCTGCAGCTGCCAGTCCGAGCACGCCTATCCGCAAACGCTGTCGTCCAAGGCGTTTGTTTTCTGTGGCAGCGACAAGAGTCTTAAGAGCTCTAACGCTTCTGCGGGCTTCGGCGTCTCGCATGGGCGGCACAACGCTATTCGAAGGAAGCATCCAGCCGAGAACTCCGCGCAACTGGGCCGAGTCCTCGCGAATCTCTCCGGCCAGCCTCGCCGCTGCGGAATTGGTCCGGATTAGCCGCTCGACTTCTCTTCGCTCGGCGTCATTTCCGTGGCCATCGACGAAGTCGGCGAGACGGGCAAAGAGCCTGGCCTCGCTCTCGCTCATTGCATCCTCAAGTTGATCACTTTCTTGAGACATCGGACTGCCTTATTATAACGTGCAACCAGCGTCGTTTCAGGAATACCGAGCATCACACTAGCCTCTCGGAAAGAGTAATCCTGATAGAGCCGGAGCACAAGGATGGTCCGACACTCCTCCGGAAGCCGCTCGATCTCTTCTTGCATTGCTTGTGCCTCGTCGGAGTCGATACTGGCGCGGTCCGAATCAGGCACGGAGATTCGCTCGCTAGATGGAAACGGGCGCTGCTGGCGAGCGTAGTAGTCGGCATAGATTGAACGGGCAATCTTGTAGATATACCCAGATTCGCACTTGCGCTCAAGCGACCTCACCTTGGCCAATTTCAGGAAGGTACTCTGGGTGAGATCGTCTGCAGTTTCCGGTGAATTCGTACGTCGGATAAAGAACTCACGGAGGCCATCGTAATGACGTTCGATGATTGTCCGGAGTAGGGTGGTTCGATTTGCCTCACCGGTCATATTGCGAAACAACGCCTTACCGAGGGTGCCCTTGTGGGCGCTTGCCGAAATCCACAGCTCTGTGTCAATTCTCTCGTCGAAAACAGACCAAAGCCGGTTTATATGTATGAACGCCAAACAAGGCCGTATTCTACCAAGGAGCCTGTGAAGCGCACAGGGCAGAGGACCAGCCATGCGCGTGTTGATCCTATGTATAGCTGTCGGTTACGGAGCCGTGGAGACGCTAGGGGCGGTATATCTATCGGCCAACGTGGGAGGTGTACAGCGTGGGGGAGACATCACGTTCACAGCGACGACGGATGAGATAGATCCGGTGGTGAAGGTCACTTTCTCATATGAAGGCCTTGCAGGCATCGACGACGTGTGGTCCCCGCCGTACGAAGTTACAAAGACGATGGACTGGACCTGCGCGGAGAACCTGCTCGTGACCGCCACGTTCGAGTTTGAAAGCATCTCCGAACAGTCGATAGACGTCGCCGTCAACGTGGCTAACATCGTCATCATCGGCGTGTTTGAGCCGTTTCGTGGGACAAATTCGCAGTTGGTAGCCCGTACCGATCCAATCGGGCCGAACGTGCCCTCATGGGACTGGGCCTTTGATACGGCTCTTGGCAGCAACGAGTTTACGGATACTGAGGATGAGGACAGCTTCACGTTCTGGCACGGAGTATTCGTT
>CAYOQG010000315.1:0-6039 GCA_964405925.1 uncultured Phycisphaeraceae bacterium
GTTAACGGGGGCGGATGCCGTCCATCCCGGGTACGGCTTCTTGGCTGAGAATGCTGCGTTTGCAGAGAAATGCCGAGCCTGCAACATCGAGTTCATTGGTCCCAGCGCAGATGCAATGCGGAAACTGGGCGACAAAGCCTCGGCTCGCGCTGTTGCTAAGAAGGCGAAGGTCCCCATCGTTCCGGGCAGCGACGGGATCCTAGAGGAGCGCGACGATGTCGTCCTTCAAGTCGGTACCAAGATCGGCTTCCCCTTGATGATCAAGGCAGCCGCGGGCGGTGGTGGTCGCGGAATGCGTATTGTACGAAACAAGGAGGATCTGCTGACCGCCATCAAGCACGCCCGGCAAGAGGCCCAGACTGCTTTCAAGAGCACAGCCCTATACATGGAAAAGTACCTCGACAGGCCCAAGCACGTCGAGGTGCAGATCATCGGCGATCACCTGGGCAATATCGTTCACCTGGCCGAGCGCGACTGCACGCTGCAGAGGCGATACCAGAAGCTGGTCGAGGAATCGCCCTCCCCAGCCATCGATGCCCGGACCCGGCGAGACTTGTGTGCCGCCGCAGTCAAACTGGCCAAGACCGCAAGTTATACCAGTACGGGAACCGTCGAGTTTCTCGTCGACGCGAAGGGTAGATTCTATTTTATGGAGGTCAACGCCCGGATCCAGGTCGAGCATCCCGTCTCCGAGATGATCACCGGTATCGATCTGATCAAGTCGCAGATCAGGGTGGCTGCCAATGAACCCCTCAACTTCAACCAACGCTCGATCAAACCCCAGGGGCACGCCATCGAGTGCCGTATCAACGCCGAGGATCCGGACTCGGACTTTAGACCCTGCGCCGGTACCATCGAGAGATTTCGCCCACCTAGCGGGCTGGGTGTTCGCGTCGAGACCCACGCCCACGATGGTTATCGCGTGTCACCGAGATACGATTCGCTGCTTGCCAAGGTGATCGTCCACCAACCGACGCGAGCTGACGCATTGGCGTGCATGCGCCGTTGCCTGGACGAGTTCGCGATCGAGCCCGTCAAGACCACTGTCCCCTTCCTTCGCAAGATCATGTCCCACCCGGACTTCGAAGCCGGCAAGATCGACACCGGCTTCGTCGAAAGAACCTTCCGGTAGAATTCAGAATGTCGAATGGCGAGTGGCGAAAGCGGAAGCTATGCATCGTCTCCAAGGGAGTGTTCTCCTGCCAGTTGTCGGATGGGGCGTTCAGCTCGACGCTGACGCGTGTTCGCGTACCGTTGTCTAGCTGCACACCAGCGATACAAGCTGCTCCACGGTCAGATCAGCGAGGCGACGTACGGTGCAATCTGCTCCAACGAAAGCTTCGGCGGGATGGTAGAGCAGGACGGCGACTGTCTGAGCACCCGCAGCCCGGGCAGCCTCGACGCCGACGGGGGCGTCTTCGATGACGACACATTGCGAAGGTTCGAGACCCAACCGTTCGGCCGCGATCTGAAAAACCTGTGGATCGGGTTTGCCTCGGTCGTGGTCGTCACCGCTGACCACCGCGGAGATGCAATCGACGACGCCCATGGCGTCGAGTATCAGATCGATGTTCTCCCGCGGCGCCGACGACCCGACGGCGATGCGGGCACCGGCGTCGTAGAGGTCGCGCACGAGTGCCCCAGCACCGTCAACAATTGGCGGGCGCTCACGAATCAGCTCTCGATAGATCTCCTCCTTGCGATTAGCGAGTTCTTTCAGGCGCCCCTCGGCTACATCCCCAAAGAGAATAGGGATGATGTCACGATTCTGTCGTCCGAACGTTCGGGCAAACTGGTCCCTGGTGACGGATCCGCCATGTTCCTCAGCGAGTCGCCTCCAGCTCTCAAAATGCGACTCGGCCGAGTCCACCAACACCCCGTCCAGGTCGAAAATCACGCCGATGGGTCCGTCTGCTGTCATCCGGGTTTGTGTCCGTAAAGCTACCCTGCGAACGTCCCAACTAGAGGGTCTTACCACCGCGGCAGGGAACATTTGTCTGCCCGATTGCCTCGTCGACCAACGTGCCGGCAGTTTCCGGGCCAGCCGGAGCTGCAACAACGGCTTTACGCTTATCCAGCGTCCTGCAGGACCGCGACCGACGGACTTGTTCCGTCTCAACGTCCTTCCAGTCACCGCCAGGGCCCGCCGTCCTCTTTCATTGTAGAGACTTAGCTCTTGCCGGCGACCAGCCGATCATATTCTCTAAGGGTCCATCGTGCGGGGAACACAGTTGTCTTGCAGACTCGGCACTCGTATGGTGTCTGCATGGTCTTGACACGGTCGTCGTGTGACGACCGCCGCGGCTGCCTTGTGGCAAGGATCGTCCATGCCAGATTCTCAATCCGGTCATCGCGACTCATCCCAGCCGGGAGGTTTTCGTTTCGTTTGGCGCGGATGGCTCGTCGTCTTCCTCTTGGCCTTCCTGCTTTACGCGACGACCGCCAACCGGGGAGCCCAGTGGCAGGACTCGGGGGGGCACATCCTTCAAATCGTCAACGGCGAGCTGCTCAACCCGCGCGGCCTCGCCCTGACCCATCCGTTGCATCATTGGCTTGGTCGATTGGTGGTTTCTGCAAACCTGTTCGAACCCTGTTTTGCGATCACCCTGATCAGTGCCCTAGCGGCGGCGGTGGCCGTTGCCAACGTCTTCGGTGTTGTATGGACGCTGACCAGGTCTCGTGAAGCGGCCCTGCTGGCAGCCGTTTCACTGGCTCTCGCTCACACCTTCTGGCAACTGGCCACCCGCACCGAGACCTACACGCTCGGTGCCGCATTATTCACCGGCGAGTGTTGGTGCCTGGCTGCCTACGCGGTTAGGCGAAAGACGATCTGCCTGTGGGGGATGCTACTGCTAAACGGTCTCGGTGTGGGCAATCACATGCAAGCCATGCTCACAACCCCGGTGGTGATGTTCGTCGTGCTGCACGGCGTGTCAATAAGACGTGTGTCGATCAAGGATGCGTGCATCGCAGCCCTTGCCTGGGTGGTGGGCTCTCTTCCGTATACGGGTCTCGTAGCCTCCCAGATGTTACGCTCGGGTGACGTCATAGGCACGTTGCGGTCCGCCCTGTTCGGGCAGTCCTTCGCGAATCAGGTTATGAACGTGGCCCTGCCGGCACGCCTCCTGTTGCTCAGCGCGGGCTTCGTCGTCATGAACTTTCCGAACCTCTTGCTTCCTGCGGCGGTGCACGGTGTGATGCGAGGTGCAGCCATCGGGGTCCCGACGATTGCCAGACGAGCGCTGCTGGCCGGTCTGATCATCCATGTGTGTTTCGTGTTTCGTTATTCTGTCATCGATCATCACACCTTCTTCTTGCCGGTCTACGTACTCCTTGCCCTCTTTGGGGGGATCGGTTTTGCCGCGATCATGCGCTGGGAGCGAGTCAGGTTGCGCCGCGCTGTCGTCGGGATAGCAGTGGGGTTGCTGGCTTTGACACCCGTCCTCTACGGGCTTGCTCCGACCGTCGCTCGGCGACTTGATGTCCTTGGCAGCGTGGCAAGAAACAAACCATACCGAGACGACTATATCTACGTCTTCACACCGTGGACGGTTGTGGAGCAGTCGGCTGAGACCATGAGTCGGCATGCCGTTGAGCTGGCGGGTGAGCACGCTTTGATCATCGTTGAGGACCCCATGGCGGAATTTGCGGTGCGCTATCGGATACTCCGTGACGACAAAGCCGATCTCACGATCGTCCGCGGCGTCGAGGCGGCGGACATCTCGGCAGCTCTCGAAGCAGGAAAGGCAATCGTGCTAGTACCGTTTAACGCTGACTCTCCACGGACTCGCTCAACGATCGGCGCTTGGAAACGGATCGGTGACCTGTATGTGCTCGATGGCGAAGCCTCCAAACCCTGACCTGCAAGCGTCAGTCAGTGGTGAGCCGTGCGACGCAGGTCCACAGCAAGTACGGACCACCTAACGCACTTGGAATCCGAGCACCGTGGCCATCGGGGCGAACGTGAACTGGCGGAAGAGTGCGGCGAGTCGCCCGGGCACCCGGCCCCGAAACAAGGATTGGTGGACGTAGGTCCGCCAGCTTAATCGCCAGCCACGTCGCCTCAGTTCGGTCAACTCGTTGACCGCAAGCTCATACGGATGCAGGTAAACGACGACGGGTTGTCGCTGCTTGTTTATTGCACGAACCGCAGCCGAGAGAATCGGTACCGGCCATAGCCGGAAATATCCTCCACCGGAAACGGGCACGTTTCGGCCAAATTCCCGGATCGTAGTCAGCGGGAATTCGATGACCTCACAGTTCTCCCATCGATGAGGGAACCGCGGCGCGTCCGGTATACCGTATCGCCGACCAGCGATGGGGAAGATGCTGGAGCTGTACTTGATTCCCATCTCCGCCATGATCGGGCCGCTCCACTTGCACACCCGATTGATTGAGAACGCTGGGGCCCGAAAGCCGATTGGTCGATGCCCGATTTGTGCCTCAATGATCTCAACGCTTCGTCGAAGATCCTGGCGGAAATCAGCCGGTGTCGTCCTGTGCAAAAGCTCGTGGCTGTAACCATGGGTGCCAACCTCATGTCCCTGAGAAGCGACCATGGGAAGCAGATATGGAAACCGCTCACACACCCTCCCGAGTGCGAAGAACGTGGCTTTGAGGCCAAACCGATCCAGCAGCGCCAACATCCGATCCGTGTTCCGGCAGACGCGGTCGGTGATCGGCATCCGCGGTCCGAGCACGCTCTGAGGCCAATCCTCGAGGTCGATTGTCAACGCGTTCGTGACCTGACCGTCTGTTCCCATGATTCGGTCCCCACAGACTCCCGTTTGGCGCGGCATACGACGAGGTCCAATCGGGAGCCGCCGATCTCAACAGCGCCGAGCCGCAGGCTTATGGCCCGCGCGGTGACACGAAAGCAGTTCACCGCCACGCACGGCAATCAGTGTTTCCCAACAGGAACCGGTGCACCCTTTTCACACCTCACCCGCCCGGTGTCCCCTATCGGAATATCGGACTGCCTCGAAAACGGCATGAACTGACGACTTTTGCTCATCCGGCTATTGTGCTCATGCCTGTGGCGGCAGAGACGAATCCCCTGTTCACGCAGCTATCCCACATTCCGAGCATCAGTAGCAGCCATACCCGTCGGCTCCAGCGAGCGGGATCCAGCTCGTAGTTGCCCCGCAGCAAACCCTCCAGCGCCGTTCGATTGAACAAAGTGCCAAGCAACCCGCTGCGAGATAGCAGCGTATCCTCGCAGAGGTCTCGCAGTTCCCCCCTTAGCCAGCGCACCAGCGGCACCTCGAACCCACGCTTCGGCGCCTTCTGCACAGGTGTGGGCACATACCGTCGCCCAAGTTCGCGCAGCAGCGGTTTCGTTTGGAAACGGCGGAGCTTCAGCGCTTCCGGAAAACGCGAAACCGCATCGATCAGTTCATGGTCCAGAAGAGGGGACCTCGCTTCCAGCCCGTGGGCCATGGTGGCGATGTCCATCTTGACCAGCAAGTCGTGCGGTAAGAGAGTGACGAAATCAGCCCCCAGCATTCGATCCACCGGCCCACACGTACGAAACATGGCAAGAACATCTGCAGCGAGCCGATCGCTGGAATCGATCCTACTGAGCCAATCAGCTTCCGTGTCACGATTAAGGCACAGTCCTCGCAGGTTCTTCAAGTCGAAGCCATCAACTGCCCACGTCAGGTATCGTGGGGTCGCATCCATCCCCAAACCACGCAACAACCGATGGCCAAACGCGTAACTGGAACGGAAACCACGCGGGACTGGGAGCATTCGGGCGATCCGATGCCAGACGGCACGATCCGTCGGTCCATCAAGCCACGACAACCAGCCGCTGATCCTCGCTGCCACGTAACGCCGATAGCCTGCCAGAACCTCGTCACCGCCGTCGCCGTTCAGCACGACCTTTACGTGCCTCCGTGCTGCACGAGCCACATAATACGACGGTATCGCCGAGGAGTCGCCGAAAGGCTGGTCATAAGTTTGCACGATCTCGGGCAAATCGGCTGCGACGTTCGGCTCAATGGTGACCTCGTGGTGCTCGGTTCCATACTGTTGGGC
>CAYOQG010000316.1:0-6030 GCA_964405925.1 uncultured Phycisphaeraceae bacterium
AGATAGGGGCTTTCTTGCCGGGGACCGCTGCCGTGGTGATAACAACATCCTGCTCGGCGACGACCTTGGTCATCAGTTCGCGCTGTTTCCGGTAGAACTCGTCGTCCATGGCCTTGGCGTAACCACCCTTGTCCTCAACGCCGCCCGTTTCCAGCTCCATCCGTACAAACTTGGCACCTAGGCTTTCGACCTGTTCCTTGACCACGGGGCGTATGTCATAGGCGCTGACCACCGCGCCCAGACGCCGGGCCGTCGCAATCGCCTGAAGCCCCGCTACGCCGGCACCGACGATGAACACCTTGGCCGCTCTGGTCGTGCCCGCCGCGGTCATGAACATGGGGAACATCTTGGGAAGGGTATCCGCCGCGAGCAAAACCGCCTTGTACCCCGCAACGGTGGCCATGGATGACAGAGCATCCATGCTTTGGGCGCGGGTGATGCGTGGGAGCAACTCCATCGACAGGCTTGTCACCCCCCTGGCAGCGAGCTTCTTCGCTTCCTCGAGCGCAGACAAAGGCTCAGAAAAACCGATTACGCACTGCCCTGCGTGCATCAGATCGAGATCCTCGAGGCCCGCATCCGGGTTGGCCCCGAGCGAACGGACTTGAAGAACAACGTCCGCCCCCCCGAAGACCTCAAACCGGCCGGCAACGATGGTCGCACCCTTCGACTCGTAAGCTGGGTCGGGGATGCCCGCCCCCGTACCCGCACCGCTTTCGATACGAACCTCGAGATTCTGTTTTGTCAGGCTTGCTACGACGTCGGGCACCATCGCCACGCGTCGCTCGCCCGGGAATGTTTCCTTACAAATTCCAACGATCATCTTTTTGTCTTCGATCCTGCGAATGCGAAAGACATTTGCTATCCCTTTGGTGAAAAATGCTCCTTGGCCGCACCGCAATCAGGGCAGACGAAATCGTCCGGTAGCTCCTCGAACGGTGTACCGGGCAGGATGCCCTGCGTCGACACGCCCATGAGTGGGTCATAGACCCATCCGCACATGTCACAGATGTACTTCTTCATCAGCGTAGCTCTCGACGAAGGGCCAGTCCTGACACCTGCATTACGTAAGGACCCTTCATCATCTAGGCTCCCTGCGATAGGAGGATCCTGATCGCGATCAGGATCAAGACGCCCGCACCAAACACCTCCGCGACGCGGCCCCAACGACGCAGCACGCGATTGGCCAAAATGATTCCAATGGCCGTGAACCCAGCTGCCACCAATCCAATCACGACGCACGGCAAGAGAATCCGCACCTGAAGCATCGCCATTCCGACACCGACCGCAAGTGCATCGATGCTCGTGGCGGTCGAAAGCGCCACCAGCATCCAACCCTTCGTCGGGTTGGATCGCATCGCTCGGTCGGGTTGTGACCAGACCTCCTGCAGCATCCTGGCGGCAACGAGCAAGAGCAACATCGCAGCCCCCAAGTGCCCGTGCGCCGCCAGGCGGGCCGAAACGGTCGAGCCAGCCCACCACCCGATCACCGGCATCATGAACTGGAACAACCCGAAGTGGAACGCGAGACGGAAAACTGCTCGCGGCGTGGTGCGTTCGATTGCGATCCCCGCCCAGATCGAAACCGCAAACGCGTCCATGGCCAGTCCAACGGATAGCCCCAGAAGATTAAGCCAGTTCAAACCACCGTATTCCGTTTCTGTCGAAGGCGTTGCAACCCTAGAACACCTTCCGCTATGGTGTCATTAGCGTAGCACTACTCCTCGTGCGCGGCGCCCATTAGCTACACGCGTTATCCGTGGGCGGTGACGTTGTACAAAAAACGCAGACCGCTCTAAAAAGGCGAGAAACCACCTGCGGACCAGTAGTCCTCCTTGAGCTCCTCCTGCTGTCTGGTCAGTGCCTGGTAATGTCCCGATTCCCACTCAGCCAGTTCCGCATAAAACTGCCTGGCCGTCGGATCGTCAACTGTGTCGGCCTGCGATCGATAGAACTTCATGGCATCCAACTCGAGCTGGATACCAATCGAAAGAGCGCTCATCTCAATATGGGCGTCACGAATGCGAGCCTTTATTCCCACAGAAAAGATGGGTGAGAGCTCCGTCAACTCGGTGCGAGCACCGAGTTTAGCGGTTTCGCTCGGTTTGCCTGTCTTCAAGACTGAGTGATAGTGTTCCGTAAGGAACTGCATGTGGTCCAGCTCTTCGGCTGCCAGTCTCGAAAAAACCTCCCTGGCTCTCGGATCTCGAGTAGAATGACTGGCCATCTGGTAGAAGCTCTGGCCATCTCGTTCAGCTTTGATAGCCTGCAACAGACCGTCAGCGAGCTGTGATGCGTTATCCGTCACGATCCGCCTCGTTCCAAGGCCCTCCGAGCCGCATGCTTTAGCTTGCGCGGATCCGCCGGGTGGGCACGCGGGCTCCCGCCCAGGTCAGGTCCTTTTTCGCCCGCAACTCACGCATAACGCGAAATCACGCGCAGTCGTCTGGATGCAGGTCCATCAGTTCTCCTGGAGAAACTCGTTGTCGTACTCGACCTCGAACCGCAGCTTGTGCTTGGCCTCCTCGTTGGCCAACCCGACAAGCGTCTGCTTCAAACCTGGATCATCTGTCGTCGAGGCCAGATCAGTATAAAGCTTGAACGCGGCCTTCTCCGCCTTCATCGCCAGGATAAGGGCTTCCTTGTAGTCAAGATCGGAGGACAGGCGGATGTCACGCACGTGCTCACCAATCATCAGATCGAGCACCCGCTCCTGAACCGGTAACATCTGTCCACCTTCCTTGATCCTCAGAAGTTTGGCTTTGTGGCCCTTCTCCTCCTCCGCGAAGCGAAGGAACACACCCTGCACGTGCTTGTGCTGCATCCGCCCCGCCAACTCCGTATAGAACCTGGCAGCTTCCTCTTCCTGATGAATCGCAAAGTCGAGGATCTTGTCGACACTGTTCAATCCCACGCTCACCTCCTTGATTACCTCTATCAGCAAACTGATCTGGCATCCACAACCGGTCAGTACCGACCGCGGAATACCCGTATTGAGCTGTCGACCCGCCAGCCGCTACTTGGCGTGCTTCGACAGGTAGGCAGCCACACCCTCAGCTGTCGGCTTCATGGCCTCCTCGCCTTTTCGCCAGTTCGCCGGACAGACTTCACCGTGCTTCTCATGGAACTGCAGGGCGTCCACCATTCGCAGGGCCTCGTCCACGTTGCGGCCGAGCGGGAGGTCATTGATCACAGCATGTCGAATGACGCCGTTCTTGTCAATCAAGAACAACCCCCGCAAGGCCACCGAGTCATTGGACAAAACCCCGTACGAGCGGGAGATGTCCTTGGTGATATCCGCCACCAGCGGATATTTCACGTTGCCGATACCACCCTTCTCGCGTGGTGTATTCTTCCAGGCCAGGTGGGTGAAATGGGAGTCGACGGAGGCCCCGATCACTTCCGTGTTTCTCTCCTTGAACTTCGCGAGTGCCGTGTCGAATGCGATAATCTCCGACGGACATACAAACGTGAAGTCCAAAGGATAGAAGAACAGTACGACGTATTTTCCACGATACTCCGATAGACTGAGTTCGGCGAACTCGTTGTTGGGCATGACTGCCTGCGCCGTGAAATCCGGCGCCTCTTTCGTTACTAACTCACACATGTAGGCGTATTCTCCTTTTCTGTGTTTTCAAGCATCATTCACTGTCTGGTTACCTCGATCAGCCTCTGGGCGCCCCGCGGTTATGATACTCCGGAGCAAGCACTATCCCCCACATCCTTGACAGAGGGCAACGTTCCTCGAGATGCCCCATCGGACCCGCGCCACCCTTCAAATCAAAAGTGGCGGCGCACCAGCAGCCCGTTGAAGAACGTAGCGCCGCCCCTCGTGGGCGGCGTTCAGCTCGCTTTCTTCGTCACCCATAAGGGGTGACGCTACATGGGGAAGTACCGATCGGCGTTTTTCAGAAGCCTGCTAGGACCACTTGCCTTTGGCAATGTGGCTCTGCATCTCGGCCATCGACATCTTCATCATCTCATATGCCCGCTCCAGGCATTTCTGGAATACGTCAACGCAACCGGGATCGAGATTGTCCTCAATGCCTTCCTTGCACACTCGCTCGACCTTCCGAGTGAGATTCACCATCCGACAATGCAAGGCGTTGGTCCGACGCGAACGCTCGATAAGGTTTGCGGCGGTCTCGTCTTGGAGCGTGAACTTCTCCCCAAGTGCGCCACACTTCGGGCACTGGGCCGGGGGCTTGTCACCGTCGTGGATATATCCACACACACACTTCCACTTCTTCTTCATGGTTAGTCCTTTCTTGCGTCCTGTAACGCGCGAGCGGGTCCCTGTGCGGACCGCGGGGATCAGTTAGAGTTTCACTTCCAAACAGTCAAACCAGGCACCCGTTCCTGTCAGCGAATCCATCTCGGCCTGCACGATGGCCAGATGTCCGTCCTCAATGGTCACGAAACGCTCGAAGAGCTTCTGCCCCTCGGCTGGCAGCTTGGCCACCATGTCTCGATAGAAGCTGCTGGTCTTCCGCTCCGCCTCCAGGGCTTTGCTAAGCATCTCCAATTCGGTTCCGCGGTCCACGTTGGACATCCCGTCCGAGACGTTGCCCGCCGCCTCCACCATCACCTCCCGCGAGGGGACCACCGTCTCCAGCGCGGTTGGGTTGATCGTGCCCGTCTTCCGCCACTCGCTCAAGCGGGCCTCGAGGTAGTCGACGTGTCTTTGTTCCTCATCAGCGAGCACACCGAAAACCCGTTTGCCTGTCGGGTCGGCAGCTTTCTGAGCGGCATCTTTATAGACGTCGCGCACTTGGTTCTCGAACTCGATGGCTGTTTGAATAGCCTCTTCGATTGTCATAGAAGCACTCCTCAGGACAAGGGCCTTACCCAGGACCGCGCCGCCTGGTGTCAACGCATACCTCTTGCAACGCCGGGGATTCTACTTGGCCGCTTGCAGAATGTGGAGTATCGCAAGCTGACCCCAAACCCTCCCTGTCCTACTGGGCGGGAGCGGACCGCATGCCAAGCTCCCTGTCGATCATAATCAACGCCACCGGGTTATCGCCGGCCATCTTCAGTCTATCGCGGATCTCCTCCACGGTGGCCTCCTCCTCGACTTGCTCGGTCACGAACCACTGCAGGAAGGTGTTGGAGGCATAGTCCCTCTCTTCGGCGCTGAGCTCGACAAGCTTGTTGATTCGCTCGGTCACCTTGCCTTCATGTTTGCACGCATCCTCGAAAATCGCCAGCGGCGACGCCCACTCGGTTGTCGGCTCGTCAATTTTGGCTAGACGGACGCGACCACCTCTGTCGTGGATGTATCCGAAGAACTTCATCCCGTGCGCGTTCTCTTCCGTTGCCTGAGCCCGCATCCACGCGGCCATACCTTTCAGGTTCTGTGACTCGAAGTACGCAGCCATTGACAGGTACAGATACGAGGAAAAAAGCTCCATGTTGAGTTGCTTGTTGAACGCATCTTGAATCTTGGAGTTCAGCATTTCTGGTTTACCTTTCTTCAGTCAAAAGACGATGTTGTTCTGCAGCCGAGCAGCCGGCTCAGCCGCCGTCCGTTGCCTAGTCACCTATTCTTCGCTTCCTTGGAATGTCGTGCAGTCCTCGTCCGACGATCCATCCTGGCAGGAAGGACAAATCCCGATGAATTCCAGGCGAAGCCCCAGAATCTCGTAACCCTCCAACCGGGCAACCTCCGATTCAATGAGATTATGCTTGAGCCCCTGGACGTCGTCCACGCGCTGGCACCGCACGCAGCGTACGTGGTAGTGCTGATCGACGTCGGCGTCAAACCTCGCCTCGGAACCCGCGGTTTCCAGCTTTCGGATCACACCCATTTGGACGAGAAGCTCCAGGTTTCGGTACACGGTGCCCAGGCTGATCTTGGGCAGCCGTTGTCGGGCGAGCTCATACAGCTCCGCCGCCGTAGGATGCGTGGTGAGCTTCCTCAACTCTTCCAACACGACCTGCCGCTGCCGTGTGTTTCTTCGAGTTTTCTCTTCCACCATGGTCATCAACCCTCAGATGCCGCGGGACCTCTGCTCCAAGCTGCCACCC
>CAYOQG010000317.1:0-6014 GCA_964405925.1 uncultured Phycisphaeraceae bacterium
GTTTCCGCCCTTCCCGCCGTTCCCGCCGTTGCCGTCGGGGTCTATTCCGTCACCCCCGCGCCCGCCAGGACCGCCGTCGCCTCCGGTGGCCCAAGCCCCGTCAGCACCTTCTGTCCCGGAGACACATGTCCACCCATCGTCGCCGTCAGCCGCTGGCTCAGTTACTTCAGCATCGCCGCCATTGCCTCCAGGCCCACCGTTCTGCCCCGGCCCACCATCGGTCCCGGGCTGGCCGTCAGCACCGTTGCCGCCATCACCCCCGCGGAGCTTAACAGGCGACGTCCCTTCCACGGACGTTAACACGCCGATGATTTTAACAGATCCACCGCGACCGCCGCGTCCTCCGCGGGCTCCATTACCGCCATCCCCAGCAACCAGAGCCCCTGCCACGGTAATGGTCGACCCTTCCAAGATTAAGTTGCCGCCGTCCCCGCCAGCAACCCCGATTGGCTGATGTTCCGCATCGAGGCGGTCTCCGTCGAGACCGTTGCCGGGGCGGACAATTCCGCGAATGACGATGCTACCCGGGGTACGAAGCATGATGCTCACCCCGTCCGCTCCTCCGCAATCGGAGGTTTTGTCCGTTCCCAGGATTGAACCCTCGATAATGATGTCTTCCCGGCTAGAAACCACGATGTCATCTGTAGCCCAGACTGTTACACCGTGCGGGACTTCGAATGCCGTCACGGCGAGTTCGCCAGATACGACAACATCGCTCATCGGCCGATAGACCATCCCCGCACCATCCGCTCCTCGTCCAGGTACAGTCGCAAGCGATGCAAACGCGAACAAGGCGAGAAACGACCGTAGCGACAGATTTCGTGCCTTCATCATGTGCCTCCTTGAAAGGTAAAATCATAGGAACCGCGCGAATGCTGCCAGGAGCCCGTTCGCCGCGATATCATCAGGTACCCGAACAAACGCGCCTACAATCAGGCAGTAAGGTACGGCTTGGCGCCTCTGGTGATCTGCACCAGCAGCGGTCTGTGGGACACGCTGCGGCCGAGCAGCGTAATGGAGGCGCCTGGGCGGCAGGGAAAGGAGGGGACATCCGCCGCCCACGCTTAACCATGTCCATACTCTAATATGAGTTGCAGTTGAAGACTGCCGTTTGCCTGCAGGTCTAATCCCGCTTGCGTGGCTCCGCGCGGGCCAGAGCCCGCGCCTCGGGGTCGGTGGTATCGGCAAATGCCTGCCAAAAACCGTGTAACACCGCGTTTCATAAGGCTCGCGATTATTTGCCGGTGCCATGCCCAAACCTGTTTGCCCGGGCTTCCCGAGCCGCCAAAGGTTGCCCCCAGGCAAGCTGCGCTTGCCCACGCCCGTGGCAGCCGTCGTTCAACACACTGGGGGCAATCGAATTATTTGTGAGACACGGTGCTATGTCAACACTTACCAGGCGAAGTGGGCAAACGCCTTGTTCGCATCCGCCATCCGGTGCACGTTGTTTCGCGTCGTGATCGCCGTGCCTTCGCCTCGGTACGCGTCCATAAGCTCCTGGGCCAGCGACCGTCCGATTGGCATGCCCTTCTTTGATCGGGCCGCCTCCCGGATCCAGCGAATAGCCAAGGATAGCTGCCTCTTGCGATTGACCGGCATGGGAACCTGGTAGTTGCTTCCCCCGACACGCCGGGAGCGCACCTCAACGTTGGGCTTGCAGTTCTTGACCGCCTCCTCGAAAACCTCGAGGGGGGGAACGTCCTTGATCTTCTTGGTGATGATATCCATCGCCCCATAGAGCACCAACGTAGCCGTGCTCTTCTTTCCATCCCACATCATGCAGTTGATGAACTTGGAGACCAGAACACTGTCATATCGCGTATCCGGTTTAAGTTGGCTCGATGATTGTGTGAATCGCTTGTATCCCATAGTCGATCACTGCCTGTCAAAAACTCGTCAGGGAGCGTCTTCGGAAACATCGCGACGCCCCAAGCCGCTGCCCGCCTCTCACATCTGTGGACGTCGCATAAAAGACCGGCTTCGCCAAGTCTTGGCCATCGTCACCGCACACCCGACTTCCACTAACGCCTTTGGTACAAATGGAAGAAGGCCGGTCGCGGTCGCCGCCCGAAGATCGCCCATAAGTACGGTGCGCCATGCGATGGCCACCACAAAGACCACGATAACGCCGGCCATGCCCGCCATCAGCAACCGAACGACTGAAGCCCGGGGCGATCCCTTCAACACACTGACCAGGCAAGCGGCTGCCACGAATCCGACCAGATAACCTCCCGTTGGGCCCAGCAGCCCAGCCGATCCCGGTGTGAAAACTGGCAGACCGGCACCACCCAGAGCTAGATACACCAACATCGTCGCAACGGCCCTGGGAGGCGTCAGCAGGAAACCCGTCAGGAGCACAGCGGCAAGCTGAAGCGTCATGGGAACATCGGTGCCGGGGACCGGGATCCGCACCTGCGCCGCCAACGCCATGAGCGACACACACGCGGCAACCCCCAACAGACCCAGTATCAACCGTGCCTGAGCAGACACCATCGCTCCGACATGCGCCGTCAGCGAGCTGTTGCTTGCCATGTCCGTTTGATGCTGAGTATTCATCGTCATCGCGTCTTCCTGATAGGCTCGAACCCTACTTTCGCCTCTTGACACCGTATTTACTTCGGCTTCGGTTCCGCGGGCGTCCCTCTTTATCGCCCTCCACACCCGACGAATCCAAGGCACCTCGAATCACGTGGTAGCGAACACCGGGTAAATCACGGACTCGACCACCTCGCACAAGGATAATCGAGTGCTCCTGAAGGTTGTGATCAATCCCAGGAATGTATGTGGTGACTTCCTTGCCATTACTGAGGCGCACGCGGGCAACCTTCCGAAGCGCGGAGTTCGGCTTCTTCGGTGTCTGCGTCTTGACGATCAGACAAACACCGCGCCGTTGGGGGCACTGATCGAGGTCACGCACCTTCGATTTCTTGAGAGCCGTTCTGCGCCCACGGCGCACCAGTTGATTAATCGTTGGCATAGGCCTCCTCTATCCGTTCGTCGGCTCAGGCGTACTCGGTTTCATCGACTCCAGCACATCCGGTGCCTCGAAGGTATCCGGCTCCGAATCCCCGGTTTCGTCGGGGCGGCCCTCGTCGCTGTCAAGGCCCAAGCTTGCCCGCAGACCGAAGTCCACACCGCCGGACGCCTCTATCGATGACGTCGCGAAACTGCTCGCGGTTGCGAACGCGCTCGCTCCTAACTCTGCCGGCAAGTCCAGAAGAGCTGGTATGGGCTCTCCACGTTGATTCACCCGCATGTGCTGGTACCGCTTGAAACCCGTACCGGCGGGGATCAAGTGTCCTAGTATGACGTTTTCCTTCAAACCTCGCAACTCGTCTATATTGCCGGCGAGGGCAGCCTCGGTCAACACCTTGGTCGTTTCCTGGAACGATGCCGAGGAAATGAATGACTCGCTGGAGAGGCTGGCCTTGGTGATGCCCAAGAGAAGCGTGGTCGCCACTGCCGGCTTGGGCTTCTTGCCCTTGGCAGGTTCTCCACCCCGCTCTTCGGTCTCTTGGTTCTTCTCTTGGAGCTCCGACTTCAGAATGATGTCCCCCACGGAATAGCCGGTGTCGCCCGCGTTTGTTACGATCACGCTCTTGGCAAACCGCTCGTTCTCCGCGCGGAAGCGGAACTTGTCGACAACCTCGCCGGGCAGGAAGCCGCTGTCGCCGGGCTGCTCCACCTTCACCTTTCTAAGCATCTGGCTGATGATGACCTCCAGGTGCTTGTCGTTGATGGTCACGTTCTGACTGCGGTAGACCGCCTGAACTTCGGCAAGCAGGTATTGGTGGAGGGCCTCCTCACCTTTGATCCGTAAAATGTCGTGCGGGATTAGCGGCCCATCGATCAGTGGATCGCCAGCCTCTGCACGGTCACCCGCGTGAACAAGCAGGTGCTTGTCCTGGGGCACATGGTGCTCCTTCTCCATCCCGCTCTCGCTGTGCGCGACGATGGTCATTTTCCCCCGCCGCTTATCAGCACGGATCTCGACGATGCCGGAGATTTCCGCCATCACCGCAGGTTCCTTCGGGCGACGGGCCTCGAAGATCTCCGTCACCCGCGGCAGACCACCGGTGATGTCCTGCGTCCCGCCCATCCCCCGGGGCTGGCGGGCTAGCTCCGTACCGGGCAGGATCTCCTGTCCCGCCAAGACCTCAATGCGGGCCTTTGCCGGCAAATAGTGGTAGTCAAGAACGTTCCCGTCCTTGTCCTCGATCACAATCTGAGGGTGCTTCTCACCCTTGTGTTCGATGACCACGTACTTCTCGCTGCCCACCTCCTGCTCGAGCCGCACGGTCTCGCCCTCAGCCACATCCTGAAAGCGGACGAATCCACCCACCTCGGCGAGAATGGGTGTCAGGTGAGGGTCCCACTCGCACAAGACGGTGCCACGCGACACTTTCTCCGTATCCTGGACCAGCAGCTTAGCCCCGTAATTGACCTTATCGCGGGACAGCTCGCGACCTTTCTCGTCGAGGATCAGAAGCTCACCGTTGCGTTTAAGGGCCACCGTTCTTGAGGTCCCGTCATCGTTGGGGACGTTCACGGGGTTCAACTCGTGGTAGCGAACAAACCCGCTTGCGGTGGCTCTGAGCGTGTTATCGAGTGCCGCCTTCTGGGCCACACCACCAGTATGGAACGTCCGCATCGTAAGCTGGGTGCCCGGCTCGCCGATCGACTGGGCGGCGATGATACCCGTAGCCATCCCTTCCTCGACCAGTCGTCCGGTGGACATATCGACACCGTAGCACAGCGCACAGATACCCTGCGGGCTTTCGCAGGTCAGCGGGCTGCGAACACGGATCTTGTCGAGCCCAAGCTCCTCGATCTGGGCTGCGATCTCCTTACTAATAATCTGGTTTTCCTCGACGATCAGCCTGTCCGTAACGGGATTGCGGATCCCGTCACGGGCTACACGCCCGATGATGCTCTCCCGAAGCGGGATGTCGACTTCCTCGCCCTTGTAGATAGCGCTCTTGGTCACCCCGTTTATGGTGCCGCAGTCTAGCAGGTTGATGATGACGTTTTGGGCCACGTCCGCGAGCTTCCGGGTGAGGTAGCCTGAGTCAGCCGTTTTGAGGGCGGTATCAGCCAGCCCTTTGCGGGCACCGTGGGTCGAGCTGAAATACTCAAGCACCGACAGACCCTCTCTGAAGTTTGCCTTGATAGGGGTCTCGATGATCTCGCCCGACGGTTTTGCCATTAGGGCCCGCATACCGGCGAGTTGCCGGATCTGATCCACACTGCCCCGGGCACCCGACTGGGTCATCAGATAGATCGGATTGAGGTACGGCTTCGCACCCTCATCATCGGGAGCCGAGTAGTCGCCGGTTTCGTCGCGATAGTCATCGCGCAGCTCCGACATCATGGCCTGGGTCACCAGCTCCCGGGCGTGGATCCAGACATCAATGACCTGGTTGTATCGTTCGAGCCGGGTCAACGTTCCTTCGTCGAACGCCTTCTGGATCGCATCCACACGCTTCTGGGCCGCATCGATGATTCGCTGTTTGGCAGCCGGGATCCGCATGTCTGTGACACCAAATGACAGACCGGCAAGCGTGCTGTACCTGAACCCGATGTCCTTGATCTCATCGAGCAGGTCGATCGTCGCCGCCCGACCGAGCTGCTCGTGACAATCCGCCACCACCCTTACCAAACCCTTCTGTGACAACGCACAGTTGTAGAAGGGCATTTCCTCCGGCAGGATATCGTTGAAAATGATCCGCCCCACGGTTGTCAGGATGCGTCTATTTTCCGGTGCGGGTTCATCTTCCTTCTTGTCATCGGCCACGATCCGCTCAGCGTCGATTCGCACCCAAATCGGGTCGTGGACCTGGATCCGGCCGAGGTCGTGGGCCATGATCGCCTCGAAGGTGTTCGCAAACCGCAGAGCGTCCTTCGGATCGATCTTGGGACTGACGTGGCCCGTTGTCAGGTAGAAGACACCCATAACCACGTCCTGTGTCGGGGACATGATCGGGCTGCCGTTGGCCGGGCTGAAGATGTTGTTG
>CAYOQG010000318.1:0-6011 GCA_964405925.1 uncultured Phycisphaeraceae bacterium
AGACCAGGTCGTCGAAGAAGGTCTCTTTTACATCTTCGAACTCGAGTGAGTGCCGGGCGTTGTCGTAAGTCGTGATTTGCGTTCGCGGCCAATGAAGCTCGCGGATGAAGCTCGCTGTCTTGTCGTTGTCGATGATGTGCTCATCGCCCACGGCGAACAGATGAACCGGGACGGGAGGCATCTTGTGAAGGCCGGCGACAATCTTGTCCATCCGCCGTGACGCGAGGAAGAAACCGGCGGTGCATCGTCGCAGTGTGAGTTCATCCGTATCGAAAAAGTGCTTCCATTCTGGCACTGACGTGAACAGCTCAGCCTCATTGAGTGGAATGGCGAACTCCCGCCGTGGTTCGTACAACATGGCGAAGCCGATCTTGGCCATCGTCGGCTTGGAGACACCCGTTAACGGGAACAAACCCGGGGTCACCAGAGAGACGCTTTTGACTCCCGCGGGGTCCTCGACATAGGCGGCGACGGCGAGCTTGCCGCCCCAGCTCACGCCGACGACGTGATGATCGCACATACCGCATCGGCGGGTTAGCTCGTCTCGAAGGGCAAGGGCGTCGCTGATGAGCTGCTGGGCCGAGTCCGCGTGACCACGGTCGTTCTGATTCCGGCCACATCCTCGCCGATCAGCCTGCAAAACTGCGTAGCCTGCCTCCACGAAGCGAGCGGCAGATGCCTCAAACCACCCGCAGTGCGACTGGATGCCGTGGTGATACAAGACCGCACCCCGCGGCGAACGGGGCGTCCAGTAACGTGCATATAACTGGTAACCGTCTGGCAGGACGATGGAGCACTCGTCGAAGCTCATCATCACCACATGGTAGCTTGAAAGTGATCCCGCTTCACGCCATAGTGGGGCCCCGATGGGACGACGGGCCCGCGGGCGTGTGGACGAACTGGCAAATGCAAGCAGTCCCGCCCCGAAGGCGGCCCTTTGTCGGTTTGAGAGTTCAAACACAGCGAATCCAGCCAATGGCGACGGATGCCGGCTTCGTACGAGAAGCTTTGAAGCAGCAGCTCCGGACGGATCGGCTGTTGGGTGTCAGGGCTGTCCCGATAGCAGACCTCTCGGTTGAGAAAACCGAGCGCCTGCGCCTTTTGGACGAGTCACGAGTCAAGGTGTGCACGAAATGTGGCCTGAGCAAGACGCGGACGCAGACGGTCTTTGGCCAGGGGAACCCCAACGCGAGACTGGTGTTCGTCGGCGAGGCGCCGGGGTATGAAGAGGACCGGAAGGGGCTTGCGTTTGTCGGACGGGCCGGCCAGCTCTTGACTCGCATGATTACGGCGATGGGTCTTGCCCGTGAGGACGTATTCATCTGCAACGTGCTGAAGTGCAGACCGCCGCAAAACCGCGATCCATCGGCGGAGGAGATTCTGGCGTGCAGCCCGTATCTGTTCGAGCAGCTTGAGGCGATTGGCCCCGAGGTCTTGGTGGCCCTGGGCGCTCCGGCTGCCAAGACGTTGCTGAATACGGCGGACTCCATCGGCAAGTTACGGGGTCGTTTTCACGAGCTTTCTCTGTCCGGCATACACGGGGTGGGTCCGTCGATCCCGGTGATGCCCACTTACCACCCGGCCTATCTGCTGAGGAACCCTGCCGAGAAGCGTAAGGCCTGGGATGACCTCCAACTTGTGATGCATCTGCTCGAGCTTCCCTTGCCGCAGCAGAAGTCTCAATAGGTGACAAGGACCGATCATGCCCATCCATCCAACGGCGATCATCCATCCGAAGGCCGAGCTGGACAGCACCGTGGACGTCGGACCCCACTGCATCATTGAGGGACATGTTCGTGTCGCTTCCGGTTGTCGCTTGCATCAAGGTGTCTATCTAACGGGTTGGACTCAGATCGGTGAAGACTGCGAGCTGCATCCGGGTGTCGTTGTGGGGCATGAGCCCCAGGACGTGAAATACAAGGGCGAACGCAGCTATTGCAGAGTAGGCCGAGGCACCATTCTCCGGGAATACGTGACCGTCCACCGCGGTACAATCCCGGATTCTGAGACCGTCGTCGGTGAGGATTGTCTCTTGCTCGTCGGCAGTCATGTCGGACATAACTGCACGGTTGGCAATCGAGTCACCCTGATCAATGCCGTGCTACTCGGTGGCCACGTTCAAGTCGGTGATCGGGTGACCATCGGGGGTGGTGCAGCCGTTCACCAGTTCGTTCGCATCGGCGAATTGGCGATGATCGCGGGAAATGCGCGAGTGATCCAGGATATAGTCCCCTTTGCCCTGGTCGGTCCTGACGGAAGAGTTGCGGGGCTCAATCGAGTCGGACTGCGCCGCGCCGGGATTTCGCGCGATGAGGTGCACGATATCCGCATGGCATATCGGGTGCTGTTCAGCAGCGGGCTGCCTCTTCCTGAGGCTGTCGAGCGTCTGGCTTCTCAAGCTACGACCGAACCCGGCAAACGCCTGGCTGAGTTCCTTCGAGGGCCTGGCAGGCGCGGAATCGCCGGGCGGTCCCGAAACCGGGCGAGGTCGCCCAACGCGGACGAGGATTGAGCGAGACGGGATCGGCTTGGGTTGCGGCCAAGCTCCGTCGCTGTGGTGGTCAGGTCATTGCAGCACACATTTAGAGCCGTGGTTCGCGTCCTCAAGAAAAACCGGGAAAATGCCCGATTGGCGACCATGGGCGCAGCGGGCAGAATCCATGCGAGTAGCCACGGCCAGCCTGGGCAGGCGCGATGAGGCAGGGGCCGGGTCTGTTTCTTGACAAACCGCGTTTCACGACGCTTCTTTCCGCTCCGGCAGGCACCGGGCGGCTGCGGCCATCCGGTCCCTCCTATCGACACGGGGGGTGCGGGCACCCCTCGTTGGCACGGTGAAGCAACGGAACCGTCGCACGGCGTCTGTGTGCTTGGGGCGTGTTCGGAGGGGCTGGGCGCACGCCGAAGGCGGATTATCGGTAGTCGATGTTGGGGGCGACCACCCGACGGCGTAGCTCAGAGCGGCGACGCCCGCGGGTGGATGATTGCCCCAGGTTCGACCATCTGAGGCACGGTCGCGTACCGGGCGCACCCGACCCCCTGCCAAGGTCCGATTGTTCGTTTTTTGGGGCCGTGAACCCGACCTCCAGAGCGCCGTGGACCTTGACACAGGGGGGTTACATGGCTATCCTTATGCTAACGGAGGTTATGGGAACGCGCGCCTTTTGGCGCCAAGCCTGAGCCGTGCGCCCGAGACAAGGGGTGCTCACGGTATAGCAGAGGGGTGTTCCAGGCGTTGTGTCAACGCCTTTGATGACAGGCGGTGGCACAGAGACGGGGGGGGACCAAGCGTGGGGCTTGCCTGGCGTCACAAGCGGTCCTCAACATGCTTGCTCTAGTGCGGGGGTTTGCCTCTGGACCGCGGGCCCCTGTACCACCCGAGGATGGGAAGAGTTCTGTGCGGCTCCCCCCGAGTAACCCGAGATGGTTGGAGGTTCCCGGGCGGGCGCTGTCCGTCCCTGTACGAAACTTGTGCTAACGAAGGGTGGATGTCATGCGAAATCGAGTGTTTTGTCTTGGATGCGCAGTGGTGTGCGCCTGTGCCCTGGCCGCTGCCACGGCGACGGCCGCCGAGCGAGACCAGTCCGGTGCGAGAGTGATTCCGGATGCGAAGGCGAGCGAAACGGATCGGCCCGCGGCCACCATTAAGGGAACACCGTTGTTCTCGGATGCGGGAGAGCCGATGGGTATGTACTACCCGATGTCCCGTGAAGATCAACTCATGGGCAGCGTGGCTGGTGTTGTGGATCCTGACGCAGCGTGCCGAGATGACCCCGGTGCGGTATACTGCAACGCGCTGAGTCCAGGTTGGTGGCAGCCACCAGGCGATAATTTCGACATTACGGTCGCGGACGACGCGTCCCTCGCTTCGATCGGCGGCTGTGAACTCGACCGGTACGTGATTAAGGTCACCGGTAATGCAGACGGCCTCGGTGTCGGCGAATATACCGTCACTGCAAAATTGTACCCGACGTGTCCGGGTGCCGGTAATGCGACACCGATCACGGGGACGACGTGCAGCCGAACATTTGCGACCGGGGAGGTGGCCACCATCACGTGTGACGTCCCACCGGGAACGCTGCTGCAGCACTCCAATGGTAAGCCTATCGACAACCTTTACGTGGGTATCAAGTTTAGCCGGCTGCATTGTGCGATTGCCGTTGGTGCGCCGGCGACCAAGGGCTTTTCCGCTGATAGCCTGGATTTCCCCGGCTTTGCGTGCATAGCCAACCTTGGGGGCTTTTACCCTGAGAACGTGTTTGACTCCTACCGCAAGCATGCGAGCTTCTATCTCGAGATCTACACGCGCGGCGATTGTGCCGATCCTGGCTCGGATCCGCCGACAGAGGCGTTCCCGAATTACAAGAGCAGCAATCACGCCGGTCTCTACTACACACCGCGCGGTGGTATCTATTTAGCCGATGACGTGTCCCTGGAAGTACCTCAGTGCTGGATGACCTCGATGGAGGTTGCCCTCAAAGGTACCGGTGTCGTCAACGTTACCCTTCGTACAGGCCTAAACGATGCCGATCCCGCCAATGGCGGCGTGATTCCTAACACGAATTTCTTCCTTTACGCTCCCGGGCGCCTGGCAATCGCCCGCAAGGATTTCGAACCACCGATCCTGCTGACCCAGCCTGATCTATGGGTTGGTTACCACACCTCGAGCGCGGTGGCCGGACCCATCTTGACCGGTCGCGAGGCAGACCTGGGGACCAACGAGGACGCGATTTGGATCCATGACGGGACTCGCTGGAACTCTGGTCCTCTGACCGGTCGACCCTATGCGGCTACCGATGTCACGATCCACTGCGCCGATTGGCCACCCGAGGGAGCGTGTTGCGACATGATTCTGAAGAATAACCGTTCCTGCATCGGTGGTGACAACCACGGGCAGTTTTGCACCGGAACCGTCGACTGTCCGGGCGGTACGTGTGTCGGCGACTCCGTGTGCCGCGACGATCTGCCGACGATGAACTGTGCCACCGGGCACTTGCCTCAACTTTGGGTGCGAGGCGGAACGTGCCTCGGTGAGTGCATCGGCGGCGAAAACGCTGGTGCTGACTGCACCCGGCAGATCGACTGCCCCGGTTTTCGCTGTGTGGGTGGTACGAATGCCGGAAATCCCTGTGAGTCGGATGACGATTGCCCCGGAGGTGGTCAATGTAAGCGGGCCGAATGCGATGGGCCGTTCATCCGGTCTTGCGGACTGGCAGCCTGCTGCACCGCGGAGGACGAGTGCTTCGACCTGATCGAGAAGGAGTGCTTTGAGCTTCCACCCATCAACGAGCCGCGCAAGCGAATGTTCCAGCTCGGCCAGTTCTGCGGTCTTAGTGGTCAGCGCTGCCCGTTTGGTGCCTGCCTCGGTCGGGAGGGAGACTGCCGTGTTCCACGCGAGGAACCCGGTTGTGGCGACCCGTTCTGCTGTACCGCCGTGTGTGAGATCGACATTTTCTGTTGCCTCGTTGAATGGGATGAGTTCTGTGTAGGCTATGCGATTGATGCTTGTGAGAACGAGCCCGCCAACGACGAGTGCTTCGGACGGGGTGACGAGGGGGCTCGTTCGGTCCCCGTGCCTGGCAACATTCTTGTTGACATTGACAACGGCACCACAAACCCGTCCGACCCTGGCTTCTGTTGCCACAACGATGACCCAGGCGACCCCGGTCTCAATTCGGTCTGGTTCAAGTTTGTGGGCCCAGAGCCCACGAACCCGGAGGATGAATTCGCCAAGGTGAGGGTTGACACTTGCCAGACGAACAGCGGTCAGGGCCGCGATTCTCTACTTCAGGTCTTTGAAGCCGCCGATCCCGATCGCGGTGTGTGCGTGGACGGTGCGGTGTGTAGCATTGCCGCCCAGGACTGTGCGGATGGGTCGATATGCCTGGCGGACGACGAGACAGCCTGCCGGACGCTCATTCCGGTTGCGTGCAACGACGATGCGGTACCAGCATGTCCTCGGCCTGGACTATCGAGGATTTGCATGCAGGCTGTCCCGGGGCAAACGTATTATG
>CAYOQG010000319.1:0-5956 GCA_964405925.1 uncultured Phycisphaeraceae bacterium
TGTGCCCTTTCAGGGCGGGGTTGGATGTGGGGGACGAGTCCTCGGGGTGTTGCCCCGAGCTACTTTATTTCAGCCCTTCAGGCTTGGGAGCAGAGAGTATTTCAGCCCTTCAGGCTGGGTGGCCGGGCGGCGATTATAGTAGTGTTCGCGATGGAAGGGCCGAAGGAGGAGGCGACGGGGTGAATGCTGAATGCGGAATTGTGAATTGGAGGGCGACGAAGCGACAAAGCGACGAGGCGACGCAGGGGCTGGCGACGGAGGTGGCTAGGTGACGCGGTGGTGACACACGAGAGTTGACTTGGCGCGTCACGGACGCACCGTACATCTGCGGTGCCCGCTCCATGACTGTCGCGGTACTGATTTGCCTTCGTCTCTTCACCGCGGAGCCTGTCCGCCCCGGATGGATTGCTCCTGCCCACCGGTCGCTTGCGCTCCCGGGTCGGACTGGGCGTTTGTCCGCGGGCCCGTTGTGGAGATTGGATGATTACCTTTGGTTCTGGAGCAAGGCTTGGACTTGATCGATTCTGTCGCGAATGGCGTCGCGGTCTTTCGGGCGCAGGCGGCGAAGTTCCTCCCATGCCAGACGCCCGTCATCAATATCGAGGGCACGTTCGTAGTTGGCGACTGCCTGCTGCAGCAGCTCCATTGAGTCCGTCCGTCGCCCAGCTTCAGCTTGACAATCAGCCAGGGCGACCAGGCCCTTCGGGTCGAGCGGGTAGAGTGAGAGCGCTACGCGGGCAGCGTCAATTGCCCTGTAAAGGTCCTCACTGCTTCCTGAGATTTTGGCTTTCTCTTGATAGACGCGCATCTGCATCCGCCGCAGCTTGAGGCTGTCGCGATCGCGTTTGATCGCTCGTTCAACGGAAGCAGCCGCCGCATCGAGCGCCGATTCGCGCAACTCTCGAAACGACGAGGCTGCCATGAGCCACTGAGTCTGCCCGACATAGGGTGTTGGATCGACCGGATCGGCTTTGGCTGCCTCCTCGAACTGATCATAGGCGAGCTGGGATGTGACCGGCGCCGGCAACACCTGTTGGGACGACGTGCGTGCTCGTTCCAGATGGCGCATACACCGAACGACTGGTACGAACCCGACATACGCGATCACCACAATGGCAGCCGCCAGAGCGCCCAGCGGCAGACGCCAGTTGGCCGCCCTCGACTGCGTCGTCACTGGATGATCGTCCGCGACGTCCGCGATGCGGACCGCCAAGAGGGCAAAGAACGTCGTCGCCGTACCCGGCACGAACGCCGCGAAGTTGATCATGTCGTGCAACAAGAAGACAAACAACCCGATGGCTGTACCGGTGCTGAGCAAGCCCCTGGTTCCAATGTCCCGTGCGTCGCCCTGTCCCAAGCCATGGGTGAACACGAGAAAACCGAGCACCCAGAACACACCCGTCATCACGGACGCGTAGTACAGGTAATTCCAGTCGCTAGTGCCAAGCAGTGGCAGGCGACCCAGGACAACAACGAGCGTAAGCGCGATCGTCCACGATGCTACTCCCATGGGTTTTGGGGAAGTGTCGATTCCACGTGGGGGACTTCGATGTCCCCTGCGGCATCCTGTGACCACGTACGACCCGCCGACCAGCATGGCAACAATCCCAATCAGCCCGACGACTCCCCAGTCAGCAGCCGCTTGGACGAAGAGGTTGTGCGGGTTGGCGATCTCCTCCGGGCTTTGGATGGATTTGTACTGGAGGTAATGGCGACCGAAGTTCTCTCGCCCCACACCCGTCAAGGGGTGATCGGCGATCATCCCTGCCGATGCCCGCCAATATTGCCAGCGGAACATGATCGACGACTGCCACTCATACGTCAGCGACCAGCGGCCCGGCCGATCCTTATAGAGACCATAGGCGATCATCGTCACGATGGCGGCGACAACGCAGCACCAGCCGATGACGAAGGCCTTCTTGCGATGAGCGTTGAACCAGCTTTTCCGCCAAGCCAGGATGATCCAGAGAGTTATGCCGACGATGGCCGCCCCCAACGCCCCGACGCTCTTTGTGAGGATCGCCGCCCAGCCGATCAGAAGAATACCGCCGGCGCCGGCCAAAAGAACGACCCATTGGATCGGTTTCTTCGCTCGCCGCAATCGGCTAATGACCAGCCCAGCCCCCGCCATGGCACAAAGAACAAGGTAGCTTCCAGCCACGTTGCTGTGCGGGAAGTGACCGCTGGCCTCGTGGGCTTTTATCCTTCGTTCGAAGGCCTCGACCTGGTTGGAGTCAAGCTCCACCCCCTGGTCGGCCCAGAACTCTTCCTTGATCGTTTGGTAATGCGCCCACGTATCGTCAAAGCCAACGAAGTATTGCTCAACGCATGTAACTGCCTGTGCGGCGGCGGACGCGAGCACCGCCGCTACCAGCAGCCGTCTATGCCACGGCCTGTGCATGAGCTGCACGAGTGCGATAGCGAGGATCGGATAGCAGAGCCAATCAACCGTCCCGTTGACAGCCAAACGCTTCTGACTCGCAAAGACGCATGAGACGATCGCAGCAACGGTCAAAAGCCCGAGACCCCATCCTAATCCCGTTGGCCGGTACGGACGAAAAGCACCGAGTGGGCGAGCGAAAAGCCACCCCCCCGCAGCACAGAGAATCAAAAGGTCAAAGACGTACGTTCGCACAGGTGACGGATCGCTCACCGCCTGGAGGGCAACAGTGAGCTCACTGACCGATGAATCGTACGACTCCGCGACAAGCGGACGCAGCACAACCACAGCAATCAGAGCAAAGAGTGAAGCCGTCTCGATCGTACGCTGCATGGTGAAAGTGTGGGACTGAGCCGGTGGTCGGTCAAGAGACAAGCGAAGATCTCGAATCCATACGGGAGTGGGGCACAGCCTGGGCTGACACAAATCAGCTTAGGCGCGGAGATTGTGGTTGGACAACCACACATCGCCCACTACAATCCCAGTCCACGCGGTGACACTCGGCAATGTTGTATATCGGTGGTAGTTGCTTTGGCGAAACCAGTCCCACCCAGTTTGACGGCTCTCGGACGGCGGGCTCTGCCACCTCGAATGTCGATTCGAGGCGAGGCGTACGAACTCCGCCGCATTTTCAAGAACGATTTCTTCGCGATCACCGCCTTGTACGAGTGCGGTCCTTCCAAGGTCGTATTGAAGGTGCACCGCCGGGCAAGTTTTCTGTTCATTCCGTTGCGTTGGCTGGGGCGGTGCCTGGCCGCTCGCGAGTGCGCCGCGTTCGAGCGGTTGCATGACGTTGAGGGAGTGCCAAGGTTGATCGACCGCTGGGGGTCCACCGGTGTGGTTCGGGAGTACATCGAGGGCCATCCGCTCAAGAAGGGTGAGCACGTGGGCGACGATTTCTACGAACGCCTTCGACGGCTGCTGGATAGACTCCACGAACGAGGTACGGCGTACGTCGATCTGGAGAAATGCGAGAACGTGCTGGTCGGGCAGGATGGCCGGCCCTATCTCTTCGATTTTCAGATCTGTTGGCATCTTCCGCGCCGCTGGGGCGGGGAACTCTGGCCGCTGCGCCGCGTGTGCGAGTGGCTACAGGCCACCGATCGTTACCACTTGACGAAGCTCCAACGTCGTACGAGACCTGATCAGCTCTCCTTTGAAGCCTTGGTTGCGTCCTATCGAAGGCCATGGTATGTGCGTCTTCATCGGTTCGTCACCCGGCCGTTCACTTGGTGCCGTCGGCTGGTGCTTGACCGGATCGACCCTCGTCGGGCAAACGGCGAACGCGGACGCATTCATGAGGACACAATGATTGGAGCGAGCTGAGTATGGCTCTCGACGAAGAAAGCCGCGCGACAATCGAGGCGTTTCGGGCGTATATCGAGGACGCCGTCGCCGGCGATGAACGATATGGCCAGGCTGAACGTCTTGACCGAGACGATGAATCCACGCTCGCGACGCGGTTTCAAGCGGGTGATTCCTGCTGGTTGGAGGTGGCCGTCCGACCGCTTATCCCCCAGGTGCGCGTCGGTCTGCTGACCGACGATCGCTGGAAAAGTGAGGAGATCGAGCAGGGCATCCAGGATTCCGGCGACACGATGGAAGCGTTCGTGGGACTTGGATTTGCCGAGGCCGGGCTGGACTGGTCCCTGCCCCCGGTCGAGCACTATCGCGAAGGCGAGCAGTGCTTCTACTTCGCCACGCCGTTGGAGATCGAGGAGTTGCCCGATCTGGATTGGGAGGAGCCGCGCAACAAGGTCATCCGTATGTTAGAGGGATACTTGATCGCATTTGGGCCCTTCGTCGTCATCGATGAGGAGGACGCCGAGGAAGATGAGGATGAAGAGGATGAAGACGATGACGAGTGACTCCTCTCCTTGCTGAGGAGGGGGCGGGGGGGTCCAGGCAATCCAACAACCTCCCACAGCGGGCGCTCGGCGAAGTTGACGGAAGAAGGCAGCGATACCCGCGCGATGTGTTCTCCCTAGATCAATGCGCTGACGTCGACGCCGAGGGCCTTGGCGATGCGCTTGAGGGTTCGCACAGTGGTGCGATCGGGATTGCGCTCGATTCGTGAGATTTGCGATTGGGGGACCTTGAGCTTGGCGGCTAGCTGCTTCTGTGTCATCCCCTTAGCTTTCCGCGCTCTGGTGATACTCTCGGCTGCGAGTTCCAACGCGAAGTCGTCGGCGTCGACGTAGTCGTCGTCGGTGCTGTTCTCTATCTGGGCGACGGCGTCCCTGACCATGCTAGCTTTAATTAGCTCTTCGTATTCGACCACCGGGACAAGGACGTAGGTCGTTCGGTCTTGATCCACAATGTGTGCGTATTCTAAAGGGCTTTTGGTGGGACCTGTGTCTCTCGGATGGCGGTGCTTATGTTGGGCGGACGTGCTTGGTCGGCGCTCTCGGTCGGGCTTTACCCCTCCTCGTTCGGTTCTCCTCCCGAGATCTTTTGCCTTGTCGACCTTTGGCATCGCTCCACCTTCAGGCGGTCCCGTGCCCGGTTCGTTTGGAAGATCGCGATGTTGCCTTCAAACCGGAAGAACCGCAGGATGTATCGGCTCAGCGTGGGATCAGAAATTGCCTCCGAGTTCCCAATCGCATCTTCCTCGACCCGACGAAGCTCATAGTAGAAGGCTCTGCGTTCCTCGTCGTCGCATTCCCGCCGCAGGTAGCGGATGACTTCCTTGTGCAGTTCCACCTTGATGCGCATAGACGGTTCTCCAGATCGCGGCATGAAACCGCGTCTGTACGCCAGCCGCTTCTTCAAGGTGGAACACGCAACTCCTCCTGGCAAAAGTTACCCATGCTCCCCTTTGTGTTCCACAGGCCGGGGGATCGGCCTTTCCATTATATTACATAGAGTATATAACGTTTTTCATATATGTCAAGCGGAAAATCCAAAGAGCGAGAGTGTTCGCGCCGGGAGGTCCGCGCGGGCTGAAGACCCGCAGCTCGGGTATTCGACTCTCCGTCTTGATAAGGAGGGGTCCGGGGAGGTTGTTCTAGTCGTATGACCCCCCTCAATCCCCCCTTATTAAGGGGGGAAGGAAGAACACGAGTCCGCGCGACGCGGCACTCGTTGGCGACGCGATTCAGCAAACCTGCTGACCCCAATCCTCCTCGAACAGAAGATATTCGGTCTGGGACATGCCGAGTCTGTGGTAAGTCTCGATGGCGTTTTGGTTGCTGCGGTGGACGTAGAGCCGCAGGCCACAGACATCGTTACGCTCTCTCGCGCACTTCGCGATGTGTTCGTAGAGGGCCCGAAAGACGCCACATTGCCGGGACTTCGGGTGAACATAGACGCTCTGAATCCACCAAAAGAACCCGTTGCGCCAGTCGCTCCATTCCGGGGTAATCATGGTTTGGCCGACCACGACGCGATCAACCTCCGCCAAGAAATAGAGGGCTCGCCCCGGGTCTTCGAGCGCGTTGCGAACGCCGGCGTCGGCGGTGGGCGCGTCCAAGGTTTTGCCCTCGGTCTCCTCGGACATGGTTTTGATGAACGCCA
>CAYOQG010000320.1:0-5842 GCA_964405925.1 uncultured Phycisphaeraceae bacterium
CACAGAGGTCGGGCGCGGTGCAGGGTGGTCCATCCGGATCCGTAACGCATTCGCCGTCGGTGCACTCCTCCTCGCCGTTGCAGTACTCGCCGTCGTCGCAACCAGCAACGGCGGTCTCGTTCTGCAAGACGTTCTCGACGCAAACGAAGTCGTCGCAGGAGTACTCGATGCACACGTTACAGGTCACACATTGCTCATCGATCAAGCAGGCGTCACCTGAATCGGCCTTAAGGAAGCCGCCGCTGGGCTCCCACTGCGTCAGATCAGCGGCACCGATGGCCTGCGCACCACCGCCGTGAGGGGTGACCGGGGCTTTCACCCGATAATCCACGACCACGGGCGGCAGCATCGGAATACTGCCGTCCTTGGGAATCCCTGGACCAGCGATAATCTTCGAGGAGCCCGCCACGCCAGCCTGGTCCTTGGCCGGTTGTCCTTCTGGCGGCGCTCCATGTAGTGTCAGTCCGAAGGCGAATGCCCCCGTCGCCACTAAAGCTGCCAATGCTTGCCAACGTCTTTCGTGCTTCATTTTTCTCAGACCTCCAATTACGGAACCCGACCCGGTACCCGTGGCGAAGCGGCTTTCTCCACAAAAAGCCGCCGGATGGGAACATGGACAAGACAGGCGCCGACACGCGTCGTTACCAAGTCGGTCGGCCTGCCAGACGGAGAGTAGGCCCCTTTTCGTTGGCCCATCCTCTGTCAGGCGACACACCGGTGTCGTTCAGCATTTATCAAGCTGCAAAGCTTCTCATCCGTCGACACCGACCCCAGATGCCGATAATGAGGAGAGACTTCGAGCGAGAAGCGCATTGTCCCACTGAACAGACTCGACAGCTTAAGCTGCATATAACGCACCGTTGACCCGAGCTGGCTTGTGACCCAGAAGACGCACCAAGAGTTGCCCCGGGACCCCAAGCAGACTCGGCCATGCCCATCCCATAACCTTAATCCGATATATTCTGACAATTTCCCCGGTGCGATTCAATAGATTCGACAAACTGAGTCCTACAATTGAGTAGAAAAGTATAGCTTTAGATTATCTCCTCAATTGGCCGGGCGCCCGGTCTCCGTCAGAAGGGCATAGCGTGAGTGCGATACTGGGGACGAAGTGTCAGCCAGATATTGGAGCCAGAGAGTCTGCCTGATCTACGGCAGGCGAGTCGGCTTGGTCTGCCGCAGGGCGAGTCGACATGAACCGGGCACAGGGACCAACCGGATCTGAGCGTTTTGAGGGCGGCCAATCGGCCTCGCTCCGTTCGCCCGCAGGGCTACGACCTGCTCCTCGTCGCTCAAATCGCCGGTTTTCAGACGCCGCCGGCCCGCAGCAAGGGCCTGCAGGAACCGCTCAAGCCGGGAATCGATGTCCGCAACCCAACCGTTGTCGGCCGAAGCCAAGTGGGCCATATCGCGCAAGATGAAGGGGTGGGCGACCAAAGCTCGCCCCCGTCTCCTCAAGCGTGACTCGTCATTCCTCCGATCACCGTCATTCCGGGAGAAGGTGGCGGGGATGGCAAACGCCAATTCCGGCGGCCTGGTGGAGGGAAGCTGACGCTTCCCGCCACCAGCCGCGGGGTTATCTGACCGACTAATCGCACGGGTCGACGGCCGGCGGACCGGGCGGTGTAAGCGGCAGCCCGCGGAACGCTTCAACGATCCACGAAATATCGACGAAGTCGACCTTCTGATCCGGTCTCGGTTGCGAGATGTCACTGTTCGTGACGTCCGCCCGAGCCTTCCGCGCCGCGCCCGGTGTGTTCTTGAACTTCTCCACGCAAGCCGAGATGTCGTCGAAGTCAACGACGCCCTGCGGCGCTGTGCAGCGGTCACCAAGGAGCTCATCCGGGCACGGGTCCGCATCACAAGTGCGAACGATGTCGCCGTTGCGACTCATTCGCACTGTTAGCGGAGGTGAGTACCCCGACTCATACGCCGTTGAACAACTAATGTCGATCACCTGGACAGCGAATTCAGCATCCGGGATAACCGCAGCGTCGTAGACGTCGACCACACCATACGTGCTCCAATCGGTCCAGTACGGGTCGCAATCGAGTCTCGCTGCCCAGAAATCATGCCCGCAGGGGTCAGGTGACCCGGAGCTTTCACCGACCAGGTATGGCTCCTGGACCCACATCTGTCGGCCAACAGCACCAGGATGTCCGGGCATCGCGGTGAACGTCACTCGGACCGCCTGCGACATGCCCTCATCACCTGCAATGAAGGACATATAACGGTTCTTGGTGCCAAAGTCAATGTCCGACGGGTCCGGGCATGAATCTGGCAGAGCCGGGCTGGACGGCGGGCAGATGAGCTGCTCGCAGTCAACGGTGAACGTGGCGTTACCCTGCCAACCGTCTGGCACGCCCCATGGGTTGGACTGCCATCCGCCGATGCGAATCAGGTAACAGTGGCCAGCCTCGTCGAATTCGTCCGTCACAAATTCAGAGAGACCGCAGTTGTCGACAGCACAATCGACCTCGTTCTCCCCGTCAACCGTCGGGCAAGGTGGACAGACCGTGGGATTCGAGGTGTCGTGGTATAGTGCCATCATAGCCTTAAAGGCAGAGTCTCCGCCGTCCTCGGGACACATGCTCACGGTTAGACGACCTCCGCTCCCAGTGATACACTCCTCCGGAACGACGTACTCATACCACAGGTCGGCGCCAAAGCCGGTACCACAGGTTTCATCCGGACCGTCCGTGTCGGCGCAGAAATTTGAAAACTCGTGGGTTTGACTCAGCGGAGTCGAGGGGAGCTCGATCGTGTTCATCCCGCAATCGTCCCCAAGCGGACGGGTCTGCGGACATTGTGCCTCCTGGCAGGTTTGCACAATCCTCCAATCGCCTCGATAGGCACCTTGTCCCGGACACTCGCCCAAAGTGACATCGGACGCGCAATCACCCAGCGGGTCGCACAGACAGCAGGCCCCCAGCGGCGCGTCGGGAACACTCAGGCCCTGATCCAGGCAGAAGCCCAGTTCGAGCTCGCGTGCGTCCAAAACGGTCCAGGTCCCATTGGTGTCTTCCGCACTGTAGTCGTTACCCCCAACGATATTGCCTCTCCAGTACCATGAGCACGTGTTGTCGGGATCGGGGGCATCGGTGTCGTTGACAACTTCCATCCAGTAGACCTGCCCGATGACCAGGGAGGTGACTGGAGTGTCCAGGAACAGGCCGATGTCCCATACATCAAAGTTGGGCCACCGCTCTTTGAACTTGCGTGCGGCCGAGGCCATCGTTTGGTGGATCATCGTACCAGGGATGGTCGACGTTGGGGCAGTCGTCCCCCCAAGCCCGGCATCCGCGTAGAACGTCACCCGGAACTTATCAGTCACCACCGGCACGCAGTTGGCAACGTCATCGTCCTGGCAGGCACAGTCACGCCACGCGCTGTCCCGCGTGTGGTCGATCCAGGAACCGTGCACGCAGATTTCGGCGATCTCGTTGCCGGTGGCAATGAAGTCGTCGGCACGCCGCATCCCCAACGCCCCGAAGTCCAAGTCGGACAAGTATACCATGTCCTCGTCGCGGTCTTGGCAATTGTTGTCATCCGTTATGAGGCACGCCGGGCACGGCGCTGGCTCGTCACTGCAAAGAGCTCCCCCAACGTAGGTTCCGGCGAAGACCGTAACGCACGTATCTTTGTCCATGGGCTCACCCGCAGGCGTCTGGTCCCGGCAAGTCACCACACCGTTTTCGAAGGTACAGCATGCACCGGTGCAGCATGGACTATCCGAATCCGGTGCATCGCAATTCGGTTGCGTACCGCAATCAACGTTCCCAAACACCCAGTAACCGCCCAGCTCAGCACACTCGATCTCGTTGACTGCGTAGCAGTCGTCCTCAACGCAGCACGCGGCAATCGCACAACGCTTGACGGTGATGTGGAGCTGGTACTGCGCGCCCGGCGGTACGCCGGCTGTTCCGCCAGGTGCGGAGTAGATGGGGTAGTAGTAAGTCCCCGCCTCGAGTTGGAACGTCTGCCAGAAGTTGTCCTCGTCGCAGAACGGCCCGCCATAAGCAAAACCTGGCGTTCCTCGACCTTCACCGATCGGCGGTTCCACACCAACGTGCTGCAGGACCTCGGCGCACGGACATCCCGCGTACAGGTTGCCCCACGCTGGCCGCAGAACGTCCCCATTGATATCCGTGCAGCACAAGTCCACTCGAACATCGGCGCAGGCGTTGGCACACGCCCCGTCGAACGGATCCGGACAGTCGCCGTCCTCGACGCATCGCTCACCACCGTTTCCGCCACCGGTGCACTGGGCGTAGATGGTGAAGGCATTCCACCAACCCGGATCAAGTGTGTCCCCGTACGGGTCAAAGATGCCGACGGAGCACCACTGGTCACATTCGGTTCCGGCCCCGTTGCAGGACCCGATGAACGGGTCGGGGCAGTCGGTGTCCTGAGCGCAAGGCTCGCCGTCGTTCCCACCACCGGTGCACTCACCGCAGTCCGTGTCCGTCTCGCAGGGCTCCCCGTCATTCGGGCCGCCCATGCAGATAAACCGGAAGTCATCGTAGGTGGCACTCGAGTTGTCCCCCGTCAAGGTGATCGACGCGGTTTCGGGTCCGAGTGGTGGAATGTCGATCTCGTCCACAGGCACGACGTTGCAGTTGTCCCCACCACGGAACACCGGCTGGATACAACAGTTTGGAACGCAATCGGTCCCGAACCCGAGAAAGACCTCGGTCCCGGGATCGTCGCAATCCCCGGTATCTTGGACCAAACGGCAGTCCCCACCTAGCTCACAGCACCCGGCGTTTATGCACGCCTCGAGGAGTATGCACGAACCGGGCTCGGGCGGATCACAATCGTCGTCGCTGTCGCACGGGGTGGCCCAATCCCAGCAGATGCCGCAGAGCACCCCTTCGTCCTGCGGGATGTTGCCCTGGCTCTTGCAGATCCACGGGAGTTCCATTGTGCAGCTCGCGGTATCCGAGGCACAGCAAGCGGCTAGCGGTGCGGTCGTGCCCATCCCCATTAGCTCGAACGCCAGGTAGTCGTCGAGATCACCGCAAGTTCCGTTAGGGCAGTCATCGTTACCTTCTCCCGTGTCACAGACCAGACCGTCTCGATCACCACCACTGCAGATACCGAGATAGTCCCTGACCGACCCGTTGGCCTCGCCATGCTTCTGGACGTACATCGCATCGGCGTTGTTGGAGCCGACGTCGATCACATCCGTGGCGGCCAAGTTCACGCGGCCGTCAAGACCGAAGTTTGCCTGCACCGTGAAGCTGACGATGCCGTCCGTCGGGATGACCAGCGGCGGAGAGAAGATCACCGTGCGGATCGCGAGTCCGCCGCCGTCGTTGACCCCACCGGGGTAGAAGACGTTCTCGATGAACAGGCCGGTCGAATCGCGGAACTCGATGGACCATCGCGCCGATGCCGGAGGCTCGACACTCCCGACCCATCGCATGGCCTCGACCTTCATATAGGGAATGGTCTCGTAATCGTACGTCTTATAATCGTCACCGACGGTGATGAGCTGGTCGCAACCGGTGATCGGATTCGAGATCGGGCCGATCAAGGCCGTGTAGTTGCTACCCGAGAAGATCCCGCCAGCGTATTTCGGGCACTGGGCCCCATCGTTAGCGCACGTGGTGGCGTCATTGCCGACGGGGAGCCACATGCCGTCGGGGTCGCATTCGTCGAAGGTCTCCCGCGTGCAGTCCCACTCCTCATCTACGTCGTCATAAGTGCAGCAACGGCCGTCGATACAGACCGGACCGGTATCGGGAGGCTGCGGCTCGACACATCGGGCGTTCTCGGTCCCGCACGCATTGGTGTGGACGCACAGCCCGCCCTGGCAATCGTCGTCCGTGCAGTACAG
>CAYOQG010000321.1:0-5795 GCA_964405925.1 uncultured Phycisphaeraceae bacterium
TACACCATGATGAGAACATCGGCAAACGGCAGTAATTAACTAGAATTCATATTACTCGCTAAGCGATCCGAGGCAGGAATCCCCAACGGTCGCCCTGACCGCCGCTGATCGGAGGCCAGCCGCTCTCGCCTTTTTGGGAGTGGCACAGCGTGTCGACCATTCCCAGCCGATTCGCGGGGGTGTAGAATTGCGACACAGAAGGCTCCGTCTGGAGTACCTTTCGGTGAGGACGCTGGTCCAAGTCAGTACCCCGTTGTGGTGTAGTCGGTTGTCGTGAGTTGGCAAATCACGAGGAGGCTGACGCATGGGCGAAATCAAGCTCGCGATCGCGGGTGTCGGCAACTGTGCCAGTTCCCTGCTGCAAGGAATTGAGTATTACCGATCAAGCTCCGGGACCGCCGCAGGATTGCTACACCCCGTCATCGGTGGATACCGGCTCGAGGATATTCGAGTCGTGGCTGCGTTCGACATCGATCGCCGGAAGGTCGGTCACCCCCTGAACGAGGCGGTCTTCGCCCTGCCGAACTGCACTGCAGTGTTCCAGGGGGAGCTCCCCGACCACCGGGTGACCGTGCAGATGGGGCCACCGCTCGACGGTGTCGCACTCCACATGAAAGACTATCCCGTGGATCGGGCCTTCCGGGTTGCTGGCGGCGAGCCTGTCGACGTGGCCTCGGTCTTGCGACAGGCGGGGGCTGAGGTCCTGGTTTGCTATTTGCCTGTAGGGTCCGAGGACGCGGTTCGGAGATACGCCCAGGCCTGCCTCGACGCTCACGTTGCGCTTGTCAACTGCGTTCCGGTGTTTATAGCCTCGCACCCTGAATGGGCGGAGCAGTTTCGCAAGAAGGATCTGCCCGTCGTCGGCGATGACATCAAGAGCCAGCTCGGTGCCACCATCCTGCACCGAACCCTCGTGCGCCTGATGGAGGAGCGGGGGGTAAAGCTCGATCGGACCTACCAGCTCAATACAGGCGGGAACACCGACTTCTTGAACATGCTGGAGCGCAATCGCCTGGCTTCTAAGCGGATCTCAAAGACCGAGTCGGTCCAGTCTCAGCTCAAGGCGCCGCTCGAGAAGGACAATATCCACATCGGGCCCGCGGACTACGTGCCCTGGCAGAGGGACAACAAGGTCTGTTTTTTGCGAATGGAATGGCGTGGTTTCGGCGACATCCCCATGAACCTCGAGCTTCGCTTGAGCGTCGAGGACTCGCCCAATAGCGGCGGCATGGCCGTGGACGCCATCCGCTGCGCCAAGCTCGCCAAAGACCGCGGCATCGGCGGCCCGCTTCTCGAGGTCTCGGCGGTCTGCATGAAGCATCCGCCGGAGCAGTTTTCCGATTGCGAAGCCCGCGAACAACTCGACCGCTGGATCACCAAACACGGCGGGTGACGTGCCCAACGCCGTCTGATTAAGCACTCGCACGTCATACGGTTGCTGCAACACCCAAGCGACTGCGTTTCAACTCGTGCCCTTCAGCCTGAGGATCAGGGAGGTGCTCTCGAGTGATGTTCTACTCGGGCCATAATTGGTGAGCGCGGCGCCGGAGAACCTGGTGAGGCAAGCCCCCGGCACCGGTGTTCACCCGGTTCGTCTCCGCAGATCGAGGTCCAGGGGAGGGGCGGCAAGCGGCATCATGCGCGTTCCGTCCGTGAGCGAAAATAGCGAGTTCGAGTCCGAACCGTTGACTTCGAATCCAGTTGACCGTCAGCAGGGATAACGGGCAGTCACACGTGCACCCAGGAAGATAATCGGGGCGACTGGATTCGAACCAGCGACCTCAGCGTCCCGAACGCTGCGCTCTAAACCAGGCTGAGCTACGCCCCGTTTTCGAAGCTAAGACATTAACCGCCTGGACCCCAAAGAGCAACCGGCGCCAGGCATCGGCCCCACAGGCCGAAAGCCTCGCCCGTCGTGCCCACCCTAACACTGCTAAGCCTGGCAGCAGTCCCGCTGGCAAGCGCATCGGCAAGGAAAGCAGCCGACTGTCGACACCGTCCGCCACGCCCGATATAACGCTCCTGCGGGCCGCGTCCACCGGTCAGGGAATTGTGCGTGCAAAATCGCCGAAGACGGGAGGATTATGATGTCGGAGTTAGCTTCCAGGAAATGCGTTCCCTGCCGCGGCGGTGTGCCGCCGCTGCCACCCGAGCGAGTTGCCGAGCTGCTCAACCAGCTTGATGGGTGGTCGGTTCAACAGAACCACCACATCACGAAGACGTTCGAGTTTCCCGATTTCGCTCAAGCGCTTACGTTTGTAAACCGCGTCGGGACGATCGCCGAAGAGCAGGCGCACCATCCGGACATCTATCTAACCTGGGGCAAGGCCCGCATCGACATTTGGACGCATAAAATCGACGGACTGACGGAGAGCGATTTTATCCTCGCGGCCAGAATTGACCAGAAGCCGTAGCACGCGACCCGAGGCACCGGCGCACCGGCAACAGGTTCCCAACGCACCCAGATGGATCCGCTTCAGACCACCCTCCATTACCATGAGCGGACGAAGCACGCGTTCCAGCGTTATGCCCCTTCCCTGGGTTACATGGATTGGGGAAATCAGCCGGATCCGTTTCGCCGTTTCGAGGGTGCGTCACTGATTAAGCTTGCCGTCGGGTGCAGCGGTACCTGTCCGACGTACGACGATCTGTTCTCGGAGAAGGTCATGCCGCCCACACCAGTCACCTTCGAATCCATCTCTGCGTTCTTCGAGCATTCACTGGCCATTTCAGCGTGGAAGGAGGTGCAGGGTTCGCGTTGGGCCCTTCGGATCAACCCGTCCAGCGGGAACCTTCACCCGACGGAAGGTTACCTGGTTGTGGGTCCTGTCGCCGGGCTGCGTGATCTGCCCGGCGTCTATCATTATGCGCCGAAGGAACACGGTTTGGAGCGGCGGACAGAGTTTTCGCTCGATACTTGGCGTCAGCTTTGTGGAGGTTTCCCGTTGGGTACCTTCTTCGTGGGGCTGTCGTCCATCCACTGGCGCGAGGCTTGGAAGTATGGCGAGCGCGCATACCGCTACTGCCAACATGATGTTGGTCACGCCGTCGTTGCGGTGGCCATCTCTGCGGCGGTCCAGGGGTGGGGCGTGAAGTGGCTTGACGAGATGAGTGACGATCAAGTGGCCTCGCTTCTCGGTCTCAACCGTCCGCCAGACTTCGAGAGCGTCGAGAAAGAGCATACCGATTTGTTGCTTTCGGTCATACCGAATGAAGCGGTGTCTCAGCAAGGCTCCCCACAGCAAACTGGGGACGACACCTATATCCCGGTTCGCCAGGGGGCTGCGCACGGCCTGCCGTCTGATGCGATCGCCTGGATTGCCGGTGGAACATGGACGGGTTCCGCCAACGTGCTGAGCCGGGGGCACGTCGAATGGGACATCATCGACAAGGTGGCCGAAGCGTGCCGCAAACCCATAACGACAGCAGACGAGGGCAGACAAGACCCCGAAACGATCAGACCTCACATTGCGCCCAAGCGTGTGGCAGTCTCTGCCGCGAAGATTATCCGCCAGCGTCGAAGTGCCGTCGCGATGGACGGCCGAACGAGCATCTCCGCTGAGCAATTCTTCCTCATCCTCGACCGGTTGATGCCCCGCGTGAATCACCTACCCCGGTACACCCTCGGGCCACCGCCGTGCATACACTTGGGACTCTTTGTTCATCTCGTCGACGGTTTGGATCCCGGTCTGTACTGCCTTGTCCGATCACCCACGCGCGTCAGCGAGCTGCGCAACGCCATGACCGCGTCATTTGTGTGGGAGAAACCACCAGGCTGCCCGGAGTCCCTTCCGCTGTTTTTGCTCAGGCGAGGTGACTGCCGGGCGCTGGCTGCGAGACTGAGCTGCAACCAGCAGATCGCCGGGGCGAGTGCCTTCAGCCTCGGGATGATCGCGGAATTCGAACCGCGCTTGCGTGAACACGGACCGTGGTTCTACCGCCGATTGCTTTGGGAAGCTGGCATGATCGGCCAGATCCTGTACCTCGAAGCCGAAGCCGCCGGCGTGCGGGGCACCGGCATTGGATGCTTCTTCGACGACCCGGTTCACGAAATCTTCGGGCTCTCCGGTCGAACCTTCCAATCGCTGTACCACTTCACCGTCGGCGGACCGGTCCCCGATCCCCGCGTCGGCACTTCTCCCCCGTACCCCAAGCACTGACGGCCCGGTACCGTCTCCCGACGGCGGGTATGAACGTTCGATCCGAGCGCAGGCGATGGGCTCGATGTCGATCATACAAATCTGGCCGCTGATAGGTCCAGTTTTCGTATTTTCTATTGTGTGCACAGGTCGAGCCGGTCTCCGGTGCACCGGATGCAATCCCGATGCGTACGAGTCCGGTGCCGCCGCGCGTCGCGTCGACCTTGACCGGACGTTGGCGTCGGCGGTAGAATTGCCCAGTGGTGAGGCGCCACCCATTCGGCGGATTCGGCGCACGCAACCGGTCCCGTCTTAGGAGGCTTAGCATGTGGACCTCGAAACCCATTCTTCTTGTAGCGGCGTGCGCGATCATCATCACAACTGGCTGCGGTGAGTTCGACCCGCTGGCCGACCGCCCTGCCGTCTATCCACTTGGTGTAGATGGTCAACGGTTCTTCTACGAGCACTACGCCAACTACAGTGACTACGGCGACGTCCCTTCGTCGATCTGGGTCCTCGACCTCGATGGGGGGCAATCGCGCCAGGTGGGTGACCCGAGGACTCGATACGACACGCAGTGCTCGGGAGACTACTGCGTGTTCGCGAAGCCGGTGGGAGGCGAACCCGACAACGAGGTCGATTCGCTGGTCGGTTTCCAGATCAGTAAGGCCGAGCCTTTTACGATCGTCGAAGAGATGAGCCCGCCTGCCTATTCCTTCTCCTTGGATGGCACGCGCGTTGCGTTCCCCTCCAAGGACGACGCGTTAATCGTCTACGACCTGGAGGCGCGAGATACTGTCCAGGTCATTCCGTTAGGCGTTTCGGGGCCCGATGAGACGCCACAGCTCGGGCAGTTTGTGGACCACCAGGCTGTCATCTTCCGATGGATTCTGCCTGAGCTTCCTGAGGAACAGGACGACTTCGACCAGTCTCTCGATGAGTTCGAGTTCGTGTTCGAGATGGCCTTGGTTGACCTTACGACTGAGCAGGTGACGGGGCTGCCACGCACCCCGGAAGATTGGGTCCCGCTTTACCCTGTCCCCGCCCTGTCGGATGATTGGATCGTGCTGTCTGGCATGCCGAACGTGATGGATATCGAAGCAGGGTGGATATCGGAGATATTGGCTTACCACATCCCCACCGGCGAGTGGAACTCTGTTACCTCGTATGAACCCGTGGACGTTCTTGGTACCTCGATCGGAGCCGCCGTCGTTGCCGGGCTCTATGGCGACGAAGCCGTGACCTTTCGGTTCCCCGACGAGTCTTTCGGTTGGAGTACAGAGCTTGTCAACCTGGGGACAGGTGCCGCCCGCGTCATCGCGACGGGAGGCATTCAGACGCTGTTTGGGCCTGGGGACTGTGGACCGCTCGTGCACGATGACCGTGTCTATTGGATCGATACGGTGAGCACCCGGCTTGTCGTCTACGATCTGTCAACCGACACGCAACGAACGATCCCGCTCGACTATCCCGGGAAAAACTGAGTGACCTCGCGGAGGACCCTCGCCACCAGAGTACGTACTGCCCCCAAGGCGCTTTGCCAACGGGCGTTCACCACCCGCCATTCGCCGTTCGCCATTTGTAATTCGTAATCCGTAATCCGTAATATGAATTCTAGTTAATTACTGCCGTTTGCCGATGTTCTCATCATGGTGT
>CAYOQG010000322.1:0-5773 GCA_964405925.1 uncultured Phycisphaeraceae bacterium
ACGGATCTGTGCGGGGGGTGGCCCGAAAGGGCCATTCCTACCGCGACAGGATGAAGGGGGAATGCGGAAGGCGGAAATGAAGAGCGACGGAGGGGTGCTTCAATTAACCTTCCCCCCTTCATAAGGGGGATTGAAGGGGTTTGACTCTTTGGTCCTTTGTGTCTGGGTACTTGAGGACTACTCCCGCGGGCTGTGGCTGCGAAGATCAGCGTGATTGGGCTGTCCCCTGAGGCTCACGCAATCGGACGCTTGGAACACGCGTCCATCCAGCAGCGACCCACGAAGGACAAGCTCAACCGTCGATCGTGCTTTCGGCGAGTTGAGTTCGAGGACATCCGCGAGGTCGGGTGTGGAGAACTTCAAAACCAGGTCGTCGATCCCGTCACCTTCCGATCCGTGACACGCGCACGGCTCGCCTTGAAACGGTGTAGCCACGTCCTCGACAGAGATTCCTGGTCCCGGCGGGCCCATAAGCGGGGCGGCAGATCCGCCGACGCCGTCTGCCCGGGAAAGGAAAACCGAGTTCGTGTCGATCTGACTGACATCGAAGAGTCCGCTGCCCACCAGAGCGACCGGGAGCTTACCGCGGCTTCGGGGGTTCAACGGGTTCGGACATGACCCAGGTTTGATGTCCAGGGTCGCGAATACTTCACATTCATCGGGAATACCATTGCCGTTTCCGTCGGTGGACTTTCCGTGCGCGATGTCGCACTCGTCGGGATCGGCGTTTTCATTGCAATCGTCGCTTTGGCCGCAACCTGGGACATCGCATGGTCCGCCGGGCACTCCACAATCGATGTCGCAGTCGTCGTTGATCCCGTTGTGATTGCAGTCGACGATGAGTTGGCTGAGCAAGACAGAAATACTACCCTCTTGGCCATTGCCCACCGCCAAGTCGATGTCTCCGTCGGAATCGAAGTCGCCTGCAGCCACGGCGGAAGGTCCATACCCCGTCCCGAAGAGTACATCTTGAGCAAAGGTCCCGTCTCCCTGGTTGAGGAGGAGGGAGACGCTGTTGCTGTAAGACTTGACGACGATCAGATCAGGATGGTCGTCACCATCCACGTCACGGATCACCAGCGATCGATGCCACTCCGGAGAACCGTCCAGTACGTAGTTGGCAAATGTTCCGTCCCCATGGTTGAGCAGGACGGAGACATTGCTTCCCCAATACGGGAAGTTTGTTGCGGCCAGATCGAGGTCCTCATCACCGTCAAGATCGGCGATTGCCAGCAAGTCGGCGGCCCCACCTACGTCGTAGTCCATTCCCTCAACGAAGGTGCCGTCGCCACTGTTCAATAGTATCACGACGTTGGAGGACGCCACTGCGAGGTCGACATCTCCATCTCTGTCGAGGTCGCCGGCAGCTACTGACCTTAGCTCACCAGGTACACCGTGGGTGAGGTCGTCACCGAAGGTCCCGTCACCACGGTTGAGCAAGATGGAGACGCCGTCCAAGGCTGTCGCCACAGCCAAGTCGAGGGTTCCATCGCCGCTTAGGTCCGCGATGGCGACCGAGACAGGCTCCCTTCCGGTGCGGTAGGTGCCCTGCTCTGCGAATGTGCCGTCGCCGTGATTCAAGAGAACCGAAACGTTGTCATAGAGCAGGTTGGGCGTGGCCAGGTCGAGGTCGCCGTCGCCATCGAGGTCGCCGAATCCCAGCGACTCCGACCCGTGGGCCGCCTCGGACGTCAAGGGCTCGGCAAACGTGCCATCGCCATGGTTGAGCAAGACCGAGACTTCGTTGCTCCAGCTCCCCGCCGCCAAATCGAGGTCGTCGTCACCGTCCAGGTCAGCAGTCACCAATGACGAGGGGCCACGCGCGACCCGGTAGGTGGGGTTATTGGCCAACCTGCCGTCGCCACGATTCAGGAGGACGGAGACGACATTTCCCGTGTGACCTCCACAGGCGGCAACGACGTCAGGTCTGCGGTCGCCGTTGAGATCACCCAGGGCCACCGAGCGCGGCCCCGAGCCGATGCCGTAGCCAACGGCTTCTGCGAAGACTCCTGCGCCATGGTTCGAGAGAATCCAAACGCAGCGCCCATCGCCATCTGCCGCGGTCAGGTCGAGGTCACCGTCCCCGTCCAGATCGCCCAATGCCATCGAGATCGGCTCATCTTCGCCCACGTTGTACGTCACCATGTCGCCTAGACTTGCGTTGCCCTGGTTGAGGAGGACCGAGACTGTCCCATGCCGGTACGGGTCCCAGTCAAGCGCTCCCACGGCTACGTCGAGGTCGCCATCGCCATCCAGGTCGGCGCTGACAATTGAACTCGGATTGTCTCCGACGGGATAGGTGACACCGTCGCCGAACGTACCGTCGCCGAGGTTGAGCAGTATGGAGATGTTGTCGTCTCCACTGTTTGCGACGGCCAAGTCGAGATCGCCATCCCCATCCAAGTCACCGAGCGCAATTGAATTGGGTCTGTCTCCTGCGTCATACTCTACGGGATCAGCGAATGTTCCATTGCCGTCGTTAAGCAGGATGGAGATGCCGGGATCCCCGTATTCAGGGTAGCGCCCCGTATGTGCAACAGCCAAGTCCGGTTTCCCATCTCCATTGAAGTCACCGATAGCCACCGAGTCGGGTCGGCGTGCACTCTCATAAACTGCGGGTTCCTTGAACGTCCCGTCGCCCTGGTTGAGCAGGACCGATATGCAGGGATCGTCGTGATCGATGCGATCTCCGATGTTCGCTGCAACCACGTCGAGATGGCCGTCGCCATCCAGGTCGGCAACTGCAACCGATCCGACGCGTCCGCCTACATCAAAAGCCAGGCCATCCGCAAAAGTTCCATCGCCGTGACCGAGGAGCACGTATAGCTCATGTCGGCTCGCGTCTTTCCCAACCGCCATGTCGAGGTTGCCGTCACTGTCCAGGTCTCCAAGGGCAACACATGAAGGCACGCCGTCGACCGTGTACTGCGGCCTTGGAAAGAGCGGACCGGCGGAGGCCGACGCGACGACGGAGCCGGCCAAAACGACGGAAATCACTGTGGCCGTGTGTGGGTTGACTTGTAGGGGCCGGCACGGGACCCGATTCCGTTTGGCTGACATTGTCATTCTCCCTCGTCGAACATGGCCCTGCATCAGGGCAAGAGCACGTACTAGTCACGCGCGAACGCTTACTCCCGCAGCACATTGCTTTGGAGACATCTAGCAACGCAGATTCGATGAGGGCGAAGCCCTACGATGCGGATGAAAAATGGCAGAACGAACGCAGACCAAACGTATGAATCATTATGACGTATTCAATGATCGTTCGCTGCTTCAACGCACCCCATCTTCCGCGTGACGCAAATCGGTCTTTGACTCACAGATAGTCTAGCCCTTGAACCGCCCAGGGTCAAGCGAGACCGACAAGCGACCCGGGGAGCGCCGAGCGACAAAACCTTCCGACCACTGATCCCACGGCGGATTATTCGCCTTCGGGCGTGAATTCGACGGCACTGAGGGCGTATTGGATGCTGGTCGTGGCGGTTGGGTCCACGCCTGCGCCACCGAACGCGGTCAAGCGCAATAGAACGGTCTCGGTCGCCAGGGCTGTGAACTCGAAGCTGCCCGGCACACCGGCAGAGGAGCTGACGTTGATAATCAGACCGCCGAGGGTCGGCACACCAAAGTTGATCTGTCCGAATCGATCCTCCGATCCTGACACGACCGTGACAGCGTCCGTTGACTCGACGCCGATCCGATAGGACATTCCCGCATCGAACTGAACGAGGAAGTAATCGGCTGCGTCGCCCGGACTCAGGGAACCGGTGCGTTCATTCGCGATGCCAACTTCTAGGGTGACTGCATCCGCAGGCGAGCCTCCGTTATCGTCGAAACCCAGGTCTGTAACGCTCAGCTCGAAGGTGGCGTGTAACGGCCCTTGAATGAGCGCACGTATGAGATCCAGGTACTCTGCCGCTGGGGAGGTGTCCGGAACGGGATACAGGAACTCGACGGTGACGTCACCAGCAAGGACGGAGGTGAACAAAGTCGGCGTGGTCGGCCCCGGCACGGCTGTCCCGGAAACGACGGTTACGAAGAACTCGACCGGTTCAGGCAGGGCGTCGCCGGTGATGCTGCCCACGATGTCTCCCGTAGCGGTGGAACCCGTCGTAGAGGGTCGCACTGCCACGAGCATGGCGTACAGGTGGCTTGCTTCGACGGGAACCGTTGCACGAAGCGTCTGCCCGGTGAACAGCTCTCCACTTATAAGCTTCCCGGGTGCAGCGTGGATATCGACCGTTCCCTCCACATCGCGGCCCGGCACGCACCCCGACAGGCACAACGCCAGGAGCGCAGGCAGACAGACGGCTTCGCTGACTCTGATCATATTCCGGCGACAATCCATGGTTATCTCCCTGGAACCCGCCCTAAAGACTCACATCCCCTATATCGCCACGTTTGCGCGGATCGCCCAAGGAGAATTGTGCTGGTTCGGCTGCCCTTTGGCAACAAGCTCGAAATCTCGCCGGCGTGCGGACGCGTCCCGCCCAACGGGCGAATTCGTCTCCAAGCCACCTCGGACAATCGGCTATTCCCTTCGGAAAAAGTCAAGCAGACTCGAAAGGTCGTCGAGATCCACGTCGTCGTCGTTGTCGCGGTCGAAGACCTGCACGCAGTCGGCTGGGGTCATACCCACTGCTGTGGGCGCAGGTGGTGTGTCGGGGCCAGCCAGGCAGTCGGTCAGTAAGGCGAAGTCGATGAGATCCGCATCGCCGTCGTCGTCGGCGTCACCAGGAACCGCGCTGCGGACGCTCAGATATGGTTTGGTAGCCGGCTGGGTATCGAGCGCATCAATGAACACCTGGTTGGTAGCGTGCGGCGTGTTGGGATCGATCTGGAAGCGGAACGCCACCCGCCTTACCCCACTCTGCACGGCGGTGGTGACCAACTCGGTCACGTCCACGACTTCGAGCGTGGGCGCCTGCATGGCTTCGACTGTCACGACGTGCAGCAAAGCGGCCGGTCCGGCGGAGAAATCGCTGGGCAATTCGGTCAGGTCTGCCGGATAGGCGTAGAGGTGGAGGTTGACGTCCGGGAACGGAACCGCCCTTGCGCCGCGCGTTGTGAACGTGAGGGTAGCGGTCAAGGGTATCGAGACCGGTACGTTGCGAAGGTCATACTCGAACACCATGCGATGCTCGATGCTGCTGGCAGGTGTCTCGGTTGTCAGGGTGACGGCACCAGCAAAGCCGACCGGGGCAAAGGCCCAGTTGCAGCGGTCGACCGTACCGTCGAAGGGTCCAAAGGGGCCGCCGTCCGCGCAGGTGCCGTCGGCCACGGGAAGTATAATCTCTACCGCGTGTGCCGGTGCGAGGGCGATGAACGTGATTCCCGCGAACGCTGCAATCACCGATCTGGCAGGGAGACGGAGCATCATTTCTGTCCCCTTCTCCAGGCGCGGGTGCCATCGATCCGTTTTGCATCCGGGTCTAGAAGCAGTGGAAGTCCCTGGCGGTGCTGGCTGACGTCGTGGCACACCAGACAGTCGGCATCGGTGAAAGCGTCACGGACGGTCGAGCATGCGGATGCCCGGCTCGGCGGCGAGTCAGTACTCGTGATCGGTGTAGCTGGCCGTGCCCGAAGCACTTCAGCCTCATTATCGCCCCCGATCTTATGACACATGACGCAGGTTTGTTTGGGCAGGTCAAGGAGCTGGCGGTAATATCGCGTTTGCTGGCCCGCTAAATGATCCGGTGGGTCCAATCCAGGCCCAAACCAGTAATGGCATGGGAAGCAGTTTAAGTCTCCTCCGGGTTAAAGGTAATCGGCGCTT
>CAYOQG010000323.1:0-5742 GCA_964405925.1 uncultured Phycisphaeraceae bacterium
GGAAGTCCAGCTTACCGCGGCCTGCGAAGCGCTTCCTGGCCTTGCCTGGTGGTCGCTGTCGTGGGACCCGCCGGATGCTCCGATTGCGATTTGGCTGTACCCGGACAAGTCTGACGACGGTCAAGGCGGCGGCGCCGGAGACCCGATCGTCAACGCCCAGCAGTACGACGACTGGCCACCGCCGGAGTCGGTTTGGCTGGAGTCGCTCGAGACGTTTGATGACCTTGAGATCACGTTCACCTTCAACCCTGGGACGGAGTCGCTAGGCGAGTTTCGCGATCCCGACCCGACCAAGAGCGACAAGGCAAAATCGGGATCGCACTGTTCGCCGTCCCCAGAGCGTCGATATTGGTTGGCTGCAGGTGACGTCGGCCAGATGAAGGGTGCCCGTGCGGTGGTTACCCTGAGCAAGTCGTGGCTGACCCCATTATGCGGCGAATTCTTCAGGGCAACAGACGAAGCGATGAGCTACTTTGCTGTCAATCTCACGCATTCGGCGAGCGGGCACTTCCACGTCCAAGTTGGCTACTCGCGTCACCGCCCCGACGGAATGGACACCGTTTTCAGTGAGATCTGTGGGGAGGCGCGATGGGGACCTGATGAGGAGATCCATCAGCTGCAGATCTGCCTTCCTCCCGAGAGTCCGCCGATGTCAACCCACTTGTATGAGGTCGTTGAGTGTACAGAAGTCCCCGGTTGCTGGGGCATGAAGATTCCTGATCAGGGATACTTCTTCACCATGGCGAGGCCCGAGTACGACGACATCGTTATGGATGTTGCGATGATGATGAACGAGATCATCAATCTTGAAGATAGAGTGTGCGGATTTCAGGAACATCCCTGCGTTTTCGACAACTCCGAGGTCTGGAACGTGGGCGATACCGGGTGGGACGAAGCATATCTGTTTGCGCTCCCACCGGTCCCAACTCCGCCTGGGAATCCGCAATGGAACATCTCAACCCCAACACGGACCAGGGCGGAGTTTTATGATGGGAAGCCGACCGAGTAGGCAGCGTCTTTGTATGGAGAAGGGTGATGGACCAGAGTAGTGTATGCGTGAAATCACTTCGCAGGGCGAGCCTGGTGATGCTGCTCGCAGCAGGGAACGTGAGTGCTGAAGTCGCTCCGCGGCCGGTGGATGATCGTGCGTCGAAGGAGCCTGAGTCTCAACCTAGTGCAACGTGGAAGGTCGCTACCGCGCCCAGAGCCATTGAGCAAGTTCGGAGTGTTCTGGGGATCGCTGGCGCCAAGAGTTTCCAGACCAAGGCCCGGTTGGCTGTTGTGGCGAGCGATCGTACACCGTACTTGAGCGAGCAAATCGTCGGCCGTACGGCGTGGCGGGTGACACTAGAGGATTGGAAGATTGTTCTGAGCTCGGAGCCCGCTCTGCGAGACCGCTTCAGTCGCACACTGGATGTGTTCGTAGATCCAATCCACGGGAGGTTGCTCAAGCTTGAGACACAGTGGCCACAGGGAGAGCCCCCCATCCGTCCCCATCCAACCGCTGAGTCCGCCACTTGGCAAATGTGGAATTCTGGAAGGGAAGTATACCATGGTTTTCCTGCGGCTCCCCCGAAGGTGACACTTCAGCAAGCTCTTACCGCGATCCGCGAACAGGGCGGTGGAAATCCGACGGTCGCAAGGCAGATCATTGGACACTATGTCGTGTGGTCGATGAAAGGTATTTCTGAAGAACCCAGGCCGGTCTGGGCCATTATGCTCTGGGGGATTCCGCCCCAACTTCCCTTTCGTGCAGACTCGAAGGAACCACGTTTCCGGATGCGCTATATCATAGACGCGGCAACCGGGAAGTACATTCTGAGGATCAATACTCCGGGGCCGGATGGACGGGACGGGACCGGCGAATAGCATATCGTCTGCGTCAATAAGGTCTGGTCCGGGGCGGCTGGAGCCCGGTGAATGAGAATGAGAAGATGTCGAAGGGCGGGACAACCCGCAGCAAGACAGCGTTTTCATGAATGAGCGAACACAGTGTGTGGCGGTGGCACTCCCGCTATTTGTCTCCTGCGTTGCGGTCTTCGCCCACACATCCATCCAGGAAAGTGCGAGGCGAAAGCCCAGCGTTGACGTTGACAAGGATCCAGTCGAGGTTGCAGACACGTCAGCATGGAAAATCCGCGAGGGTGAGGCGGCGATCGAGCGTGCTCGGGCCATCCTGGGCGAGCCGGTACTGAAGTTCTCGAAGGCAATCGCCAAACTGGATGTCCTCCAGGACGATCGTACGCCCTACTTGTGCAAGCAGATCGTCGACCGTCCGATCTGGCGGGTGACCCTGGACGCGTGGCGCGTGGTCTTTTCTGGATTCCCCGAGGTCAAGGACAAGTTCACCAGGACCTTGGACGTGTACATCGATCCAACCAACGGGAAACTGCTCAAACTCGAAACCCGGTGGCCGGAGGGCGAATCGCCGATCGCCCCCCTCCCAAGTGCCGAGTCTGCAACGGAGCAGATGAGAAGACACGGCAACGAGGTCTTTCACGGTTTTCCTGAGGAACCACCTAACATTGGGTTTTTCGGGGCGCTGGACGGTCTGGCACGATGTGGAGAGGATGCCACGGTGGCTAGGCAGATCATCGCTCACTATGTCATCTGGTCAAGGGTCGGAAAGTGGAGCGAACCACGTCCCGTTTGGGCGATCATGCTTCGCGGGACCTCGCCACCACCTACCCCGCACCGAGAAGCCCCGAATGATCGGAGCTACCATTTGAAAGTCATCGTAGACGCAAAGACAGGCGAGTGCGTTTGCGCCAGCAATACACCAAGCCCGGAGGGACCATAGCGCGGGAGGGGTGTCCGGGTCGTTGGCAACTCCATGAGGTGGGGGTGTGATTCTTGACATCCTGGGACGGCGGGTGGACCAACGCCGATCACAGAATGCTCCAATACCGACGGCCCGGAACCACCACCAAAGTTCTGGGGTGCAACCTTGCAGTGCGATCCCGTGTACCTAAGTGATTGGAGCCAGTATGATGTGATTCACATTTACGATGAAGCCATCATGGCGGGGGCGACGTACACCATTGAAGCCATCTCCGACGAATGCAGCATCACCCAGGAATACGCCTATTCCAAGCCACTAACGACCTCCACGAGCACGTTGTGGGCCGACGTAGTTGGTGACTGCGATGTGACGCCGTGCACGGTCCCGGACGGGGTGGTTGACTTCGACGACATCACGGCTGTGGTCGAGAAGTTCAGCAATGAGCCCGGCGCCCCGATCAAGTCGCGGGCTGATTTGATTAACTCGGACGTGACCAACCCGGAGCCGGATCGGAAGGTGGATTTCGTGGACATTACGTTCTGCGTGGACGCGTTCCGGGGATTTGAGCAGCACCCCAACCCCTATCTCGGTCCCGACCCCGATGATTACTGCCCGTACGTCGGCGACTGCTACGCCGACATCCGCGTCGATAGCAACAACGATGGCGTGATCGATGATTTTGACGAGGCTGTCGAGGACACGTCGACCATGTTCCTCGTTGTCAACTCGGACGATGACGACGAGAGCGGTTACTCGGACTTCGATGAAGCGCCGGTTGTTGGTGAAGACGACCTTGCGGAAGTCCAGCTTACCGCGGCCTGCGAAGCGCTTCCTGGCCTTGCCTGGTGGTCGTTATCCTGGGAGGATACAGAGGCACCGATTAAGGTCTGGCGCGATCCCGACAAGTCGGGTGACGAGATTCTCAACTGGGCTGAGGATGAGGAGACTAATAAGTACTACGACTGGCCGCCGCCGGAATCCGTATGGATCGAATCCTATGAGGGGACAGATGAGGATTTTGAGATAACATTTAAGGTAGATGACGGAACCGGATCACTGCGGTTTTTTGCTGATGGTCGAAGCATGCAAACAGGAAGTGCGAGAGTTCGAACACAGCCTTGTACCCCCGCCCCATACCCTGGGCGTTACTATGTGGGTCTCGCGAAAGCAGGGGCTTATACCGGAATCGAGGCATGGATTTTCGGCTCAATAAATCCCCAGCGCCCGCTGTGTGACGAGGCCCGGATTCCACACCAAACAAGGATGATGAGCGCCACCTGGATCGCGGTCGCGAATTCCGTCTTCCAGCCCCCTTATCCGGACGAGTTCATGATTTGGGTGCAAATGGGGTTTCTTTCCCATTATGCTCCTGGTGGTAGCACCGTGCACCGGTTTATATACGTCGAGGCACTCCACGGCCCGGATCAGCAGAATGATCGATATGTTGATGTCAACACGCCAATGGAGCACCCGCTCCCAGATTTCAATGTATATAACATGCACAGGGAGAACGACCAGTCGGAGTGGACCATGAGATACAACTTGCTGGAGGAAGTATGGTCCTTTGAACACTGGATTTGGAATGGGCGGACCGGGAATCAGATCCAACTTACGGGCGAGTTGCTTAACAAGGAGGATACACTTTCCGGAACTCAGCTCTTCCCCTGTGAGTTGAAGCTAATCAGGGTTAACGAGAATTTCGGAGCCCTGCAATTCCTGCAGTCCACCCCGGGGGATTTGTATCATCGACCTCTGATTCCTGACTGGGAGAGCCAATGGGGACTTGAATGGGTCGACGGGGATGAGTTCATGATGTGGGACAAAGTCATTCCTTAGTGGCACGACGAAAGGACCTCGAATGTGTTGTAGAATGGGAGATCTGGGACGAGTTGTGACGGTGCCGTGCACGGTGGTAGTGGTCATCGCGGGCGTATGTAGTGAGCACGCGCGTTCGCAGCCTCGAGCGCAGCTTGAACTTGCGGAGGTGAGCCGGGCGACGAGATCGCGTTGGAAAGTTCAGGATGCGCCTGGAGCAACGGCGCGAGCGCGAGGTTGCCTTGGGATGCTCCGTGGTGCAGGGCAAACAGCGAGTGGGTCACTCGTGCAACTTGAAGACAGTAATATTCCATGTATACGGGACCAAATCGTCAAACGTCCTTTGTGGCATGTGGTGGTCTCCGATTGGAAAACGGGTGTCGGGTCAAACGACGCCTGCTCAAACGATCGTGATGAACGGACGTGGGATGTGTATGTCGATCCTGAGAGCGGACTCGTCTTGAGAGCTACATCGCGCTGGGTCGACGGAGAGCCTCGGTTGCCTCCGGTGGTTGATTCGGCTACTGCCACCGAGCAGATGAGGAGAGCAAGTCGAGAGAAATACCATGGGTTTCCGCAGGTCGAGCCAAAGGTAACGTTACTTCAGGCCCTGCAGACGATTCACCAAGCGGGATGGGCACCAGCCTCAGCGAAGGCGATCGTCGCGGAATACGTGATCTGGTCAAAGATGGATAAGAATCCACGTGCAGTCTGGGCGATTATGCTGCGCGGCGTGCCCGTGTTCAAGCCTCCCCCAGGAACTTTATCCAACGCGCAGGATCAGTATCGCCATATCGTCGATGCCGAGACTGGGGAGTGGCTGGGGATGAACAACCTTCCGCGATACACGGCGGGGCCACCCGAGGAGGAATGAGTGAGGTTTCCAGTAGGGGGAATAAACGAACGTTCGACATCACAGCGCGCAATCGGTTGGCACGCCTCGGCCATTGGGGGAGACAACAGGGGCACCGACAGGAACCGAAGGTCCCTGTCGGTGGGCGTCGCCCCACTGGAGGCCGCAGAGGGCGGAAGAACGGGATTTCATTCTGGGGGCTAACAACGCGTATTCTTGGTTGTCCACCCCCAGAATCCGGGCATGCAAACCGCGGTTCGGGTGACGTTCGCCGAACCGCCGCCCGAATACT
>CAYOQG010000324.1:0-5736 GCA_964405925.1 uncultured Phycisphaeraceae bacterium
TCAATCACTTCCTCGGGTACCCCGGAGGAGACCCGCCGCAGCTGAAGCTTGGGGCCTACTACAACATGGTCTCGGAAAGTCGCGATGCCAAGCTCGCCTTCGCAGCCACATTCAACGGCGAGCAGGACGTCTACTTCATACGGATCACACCGGACTGCAACGGTAACGGCATCGCCGATGAGACGGATATCATCGATGAGAGCAGCGACGACTGCAATGACAACTAGATCCCGGACGAATGTGAACCGGATGAGGACTGCAACAGCAACGGTGTCCAGGACATCTGTGATGTGGCCACGGGGTCAAGCCCGGATTGCAATTCAGACTACGTGCCTGACGAGTGCACGTATACGGACTGCAATGCCAACGGGACCCAGGATATCTGCGAAGTGGCAGACGGGACGGTCGAGGACTGCAACTACAACGAAGTACCTGACAAGTGCGAGATTCTGGTCGAGGACTGTAACGCAAATGGTGCTCCGGATGATTGCGACGTCCTCTATGGTACAAGCGAGGATTGCCAGTCCAACTCCGTTCCCGACGAATGCGACACGAGCAGCGGGAGCTCCCTGGACTGCAACGGCAATCAGATACCGGATGAGTGTGAGCCGGACTGCAATTTGAACGGAGTGCCGGACGACTGCGATGTGCAGGCAGGTACGAGTCCGGACTGCAACAATAGCCTAGTGCCGGACGAGTGCGAACTCTTCGAGAATGACTGCAACGTAAACGGCGTGCCTGATGAGTGCGACGTGCCCTCGGGCTTCAGTCTGGACTGCAACGACAACCTCATTCCAGACGAATGCGAAGTCCTCGTGGCTGACTGCAACGAAAACGGCGTTCCCGACGATTGCGACGTGCCGCTGGGTCTGAGTCCTGACTGCAATAATAATCTCCTTCCCGACGAGTGCGAGCTTTTTGAAAATGACTGCAATGAAAACGGTGTTCCTGATGAGTGCGATGTGCCTTCGGGATTCAGCCTGGACTGCAACGATAATCTCTTCCCCGACGAGTTCGAGCCGGACTGCAATGAAAGTGGCGTTCCTGACGACTGCGATGTAACGACTGGTGCGTCTGAAGACTGCAACGGCAACATCTATCCAGACGAGTGTGATATTGCTAGCGGCTTCTCTCTGGATTTGGACGGCGACGGTATCCCAGACGAGTGTAGTTGCCCCTCTGGGCTTCCATTCCAGGAGGTAACTGGCTTCGATAGTCTCTATGATTACTTTGGCGGTGCGGTTGCCATCAGCGACAATCATATGGTTGTAGGCGCCCCCCTTGACGATGCTGTCGGACATTGGTCGGGCTCGGCGTGGGTATACTACAGGAATGACAGCGGAACACCCGAGGACGTCACGGACGACCAGTGGTTGTTGCAGGCGACGCTCGTGGCGTCGGACGCGCAGGCCGACGAGCAATTCGGATACTCAGCGTGCATTCATGATGACTTGCTGGTGGTCGGGGCAAGGGCCGCCGATATTCAGGGTGTTCCGAGTGTCGGCGCAGCGTATGTATTCCAGCTCGATGATGCTGGCACGCCAACAGATCCGAGCGACGATTCATGGGTTGAGGTCGCGAAAATGTGGCCATGCCAGCTTGAGCCACAATTGCTCTCCGCAGCAAAAATCGCCTGTTCCAACGACTGGATCGTCGTGGGTGCGTGGAGAAACGCGGATGCCTATGTGTTTCGGAGAGTGACCAACGGTACACCGCTTGACCCTTGGGATGACACTTGGGTCCAACATGTAAGGTTACATCCCGAGCTTGGCGGCTTCGGTCACTCGAGGGATTTAACCGGTCGCGACCTCATCATCGGATCGTCGCCAAGCGCTGAGGTCTATAGACTGGACGACGGTGGGACTCCCGATCACCTGGCCGATGACGAATGGGTACTTACCGGCAGTCTTCAGAGGGAGGGCAACCGACGTCACTACCCTGCGTCCATCGATGGCTTGTACGCCGTCGTCGGGAACGGATGGAGTGACAGTGGCGTGACTGTGTTCCGGCGGGACTGTGCCGGCACACCGAACGATTTCTCAGATGATGCCTGGATCGAGGATGCTAGTTTGCTACCCAGCGGGAGCAGCCCCGACGATCTGTACGGGCACTTCGTGTCCATAAGGGGCCGGTCAGTGGTCTTCTCCGCTCCGCTCAACGACGAGTATGGGGAAGACTCCGGTGCTGTTTATGTGTTTCAGCGAAGAGACAACGGTACACCGTGTGATCCAAGCGACGACGTATGGCGTCAGTTGGAAAAATTCGTGGTACCGATTGACTATACTGGAGACCCTGGGGAGAATATGCTCTTCGTCGACCTTGACACCGTCTGGACCGCTGTCGGTGCGCCGAATGAATGGCGCAGCGCTGGCCCAGGCCAGGCTTTCGTTTACGCAGCGCCAGAGGACTGCAACCACAACTGGTTGTCTGATCGTTGCGACGAGACCGGACAGGGCCGCCATGGGGACTGCCCCGACCAGATCGACGACTGCAATCTCAACGGCATTCCCGACGAGTGCGAACTCGGCGGCGGAAACGACTGCAACCAAAACGGCGTTCCCGACGATTGTGAGGGGCAGTTCGCGCCTTTGATCACCCAGCAGCCTATCGGCCAGGACCTTTGCGTGGGAGACAGCGTCACACTGCGCGTGACCGTCATTGGCTATGAACCAATGAGCTGTCAGTGGCGAAAGGATGGCATCGAGATCATCGGCGCCACGGAGGATTCGTATTCGATTGATTCGGCAGACCCCGTCGACATGGGTGAGTATGACGTACTCGCAAGCAACATCTGTGCGGTCGTTGCCAGTAACGTCACAACGATCACTGTGTTCGACCTGCCGACCCCGAGCCGACCACAGCCCGACCCGCTGCTGACGGATCTGGGATCGGGCACGAAGAACCGGTATCTATCCTTTGCGGCGGGGGCCCGGGTCGGCTACAGGCGGTAGCTGTTAGGTTTGCAGCACTCCCCGGGTACGAGTACGCGGAGGGTCGGACGATGTGGGTCAAAGAGCCGCTGGCCGTCACGGAGGCTTCCGGGTCGAATGGCCCTGAGCCCGCACCGGCGTTCTGGGCTGCCGGACTCGCCTGCACCGCGTTTTACGCTGATTGGTCGACCTACGGCACGGTGGATGTCTTCGACGATGCGATCGTCCCAGGCGGCACGTACGAGTTATCTGTGATTGACGAACCGTGCGACACCGCCGATCCGCAACACTATTCGGACGGACTCGAGGTCGTCATGGCCGGAGCCGGTGACGTCGTCGGCGATTGTACTGTCTGCCCGTGCACGGCGCCGCAGGGTGTCGTTGATTTCGTGGACATCTCGGGGGTGGTGGAGAAGTTCAAGAACATTCCCTGTAATCCGGGTGAATCGCCCGGTGTACCGCGGAAGGCTCGGGCTGACGTGGTGAATTCGACTATCTCGCTGCCGAAGCCGGATCAGAAGATCGACTTTTTGGACATTTCCTGTGTTGTGGAAGCGTTCCGCAACACCCCGTGTGTGCTGCCGGGACCGCCGATGACTGATCCGTGTCAGTGAGCGGCAGCGCCGAATCACGAGCGGCAAATAGCGAGCGCAGTAACCGGGGATGCAAGTCCCACCCCTGTGCGATCAAACGGTGACCGAAAGATCGAAGCGCCGCGCGGTCTTATCCGAAGGACTTACGCCATCTTATCCACTTGATTCCCATGGGGCAGGGGTTGGTCGCCGCTACCTGTGAAGTGGGCGTCCGCTGAGCCGAAGACCACGGTTGTCGTCGTGTACTCGAATGACACGGTCGTGGAAGATGCGTATGTACTCATGAACTGCGCCTGGCCATTTCCACGATTGCCGAGCTGAGCCAATGCGTCACGCGCTGCCGTGTCCGGTTTCTGCATTTCCTCCAGCAGGGCCAAGAGAATCATCAGGGCGATCAACATTTGAAGCATCTTGTCGTTTTCAACACCGCCCCCGACGCTTTGAAGCATCTGTGATACGGCGGAGTGTATTTGTGTGACCGCCGATGTCGTTCCTGCTGACGGAGTACCCGAGAGGGCAGCGCCTGTCAAGTTGGACGATTGGGCGGATCGGCCCGTCTGATAAAACGCGGGGTCAAGCGCCGTTGGGCGCCCGCTTGAACCCGGGCCGATCGGTGAGACGATGTTCATTCCCTTTCTCCTCCTCGGACGTTTCAATCGCGTGTTGCGCGCAGCGCACACCGACAAGCTGTTGGCACGACAAGGTCCGTTATTCTCGAACCGAGCCTTGCCCAAGGTAAGTCGTTGTCATGCAAAGGGTTACGGTCGAGATTGGATGCTGTTGCCTGTAGCAGTCGTGTGGACCCGTTGGCGGCGGGCCACGTGTCGGTTGCCCTGCAGCAACACTGGACGGAGGGCGCCAGCCTTGCGGCTACTTCTCGGAACCGCCCGATGGAGCACCCTTTGTCGACCTCGCCGCGCCGCTGCGGATAAAGGGCCCGGTAACAAGACGAACCGTTGTTGCGGCATGAACTTGGCTAATGCAGGTAATCGCATAAGGTCCGGGAGGCGATCAACCGTCAAAGCGCCCGTATCTGAATCGGCCCAGTTTCCGACGGCCTGGTACCGGTTGACACGCACAACAACCGATCTAATATGAGGCCAGGTCATGGGTACGCGGTTGCGCGCACTACTGGCCGAGATCGCCCGGGCGGCGGAAAACCCGGGAAAGCATGAAATGCGAAGTGGGCTTGCTGAACTTCGACACCTAGCTCAGGGCCGCCAGACACCCCTACGAGCTTGATCACAACGTGACGTGCGGGACCGAAACTGCTGACTTTGACGACCAGAAGTTCGATGAGTGCAACCGCGCCTGACACGACCAGAGCCACCGCTGGCACCGTAAGCGCTCACGCCAAGATCAACCTCACCCTCGATATTCTGGGGCGACGAGAGGACGGGTTCCATGAGGTCCGGTCCCTCGTCATCGGTGTCGATCTGTGCGATCGGATAGGCTGCCGCTCGGCACAGCTGCCCGGCGTCACGATAACTTGCGCCGATCCAACCATTTCTGGCGCAAAGAACCTATGCTATCACGCCGCCGTCAAAGTGGCGGAAAGACTAGGCATTCGGCCGACCGTCGAGATCGAAATCGATAAGCTCATCCCGATCGGCGCTGGCCTGGGAGGTGGAAGCAGCGATGCCGCCGCCGCCCTACGACTGTGCAACAAGGTTTGGGGCAGCCGGCTGAGCGACCGCGAGCTTGCTGAGATCGGGGCAGCGCTCGGCTCCGATGTTCCACTGTTCTTCTCCTTGCCCGCCGCGGTGTTGACGGGACGGGGCGAGCGCGTCCAACGACTCAGATTGCAATGGTGTGGGTGGGTCCTGCTGGTTTTTCCAAGTGAGGCGATTGCCACGGCAGACGTCTATGGGGCGTGGCGGCCAAGTGACGCAGCAGGTCTCCCAACGGGGATGGACGGTGAAATCGTCAAAGCGGCGACGGCGGCCGAGATTTCTCCATGGCTGTCCAACCACCTCACGCCCGCCCTGTTCCGCGTCTCACCGAAGACCGAACAGATTTACGCCGAGCTGAACCGAAGGGGGCTCGGTCCCATGCACGTAACCGGAACTGGATCAACGTTGTTTCGATTGTTTGATGAGCGAGAGGCGGCATGTCGCACCGCAGGCGAAATGGAGAAGCTGCAACTCGGGGTTTCTACAGCGGTCGTCGCGGCACCTGCCGGGCCAAGCTCAACAACCAGCGAGGAGTAATTG
>CAYOQG010000325.1:0-5720 GCA_964405925.1 uncultured Phycisphaeraceae bacterium
GAATGTCCGGCAGGTCCAGAATCGGCGCGAAGGTAATGGCACGCGGACCGGGCGATCCGATTCCCATGGTGAGCCGGTCCGACGCCACGATGTACGTCGAGGCAACGTGCCGCAGCGTTCCGTCTGCTTCAGCGTCGGCCAGCGCAGCCTGCGCCAGGTACTCGGTCTCACGGATCGGATCGTAGGCTGGCGGCCTGCCCATGTTCACCACCCAGAAGCTCGTCTGAGTCTGTTTCAGCAGCTCACCGATCGAGCCGAAGGGAGGGGTCGCGGCAGGGTAGGCCGGTGAGTAGGTCCAGGCGACCCCGCCATCCATGATGGTCTTGCCCAAACCCAACGCCAAGTCGACGACACCCTGCTCCGGTCGGGCATGTCCTGTGGGGTAGAAATTATAGGATCGAGCCACACCGGCCAGCGTTGGATAGAAGCGGTCGCCGTACCGCCTGCCCACGACCTCCTGAAGGATCACAGCCATCTTCTCATCTTCGACGCTTCGACCGATGGCCCTCATATAGTCCTTCGCCCCTTTGAAGAACGTCGACGCATAGACGAACTTGATCGCTTCCACCAGCTTGCGAAATCGCGCGTTCGCGTCGAGCTGGTTGTTGGGAGTCATCTTGGTGGCATACACGCCGGCAAAGGGATGGCGGAGTGCGTCCTCGAGCAGGCTCGAGGAGCGAATAGCCAATGGGGTGTGCACTTTTTCGATCAACCCTCGGAGGTCGCCAACGATCTCCACTGGCAATTCCGCAGCCTGGAAGGCGTGGGCAAGGCGATCATCCGGAAGGTCGGAAAAGGCCCGTTCGTAAAGATCATTGCGATGCATGAACCGGTCGAACTGGTCCGTGGCGATGACCGTTAGGCGCGGAACACACACCTCAATGCCTGGGAAGGTGTCAGCGGGGAAGTCTCGCTCCAGGATTCTCTTGATAAAGGCAAGACCTTGAGCCTTTCCGCCCAGGGCCCCGGAACCGATCAGCATAAACGCCTGGTCGGAATCGAAAAACGCTCGGTCAAAATGGCGAAACGGGTTGTCTGAAGACGGCTCGTCCATCCATTACCCAGAGACGTTCCTCGTCATGTCGTCAAACCCATCCACGGTCTCTACAGGCCTGAGCCACCCGGGCAACTGCGATCGCGTAAGCGGCGTCACGCATGAACATCGTTCGACTCTTGGCCAGGTCACTCACCGCGATGAATGCTGAAGTCATCAGGACGTCGAGCTTTCCGAGCACCTCGTCCTTCTCCCAGTAATAGTTCATGTTGCTTTGCACCTGCTCGAAATAGCTGCAGGTCACACCGCCGGCGTTGGCTACGAAGTCCGGAATCACGTACAGACCGCGTTGGTGAATCGCCTTGTCCGCCTCGGGTGTCGTCGGGCCGTTGGCGCCCTCAGCGATGATCTTCACGCGTTTGCCAATCTTGTTCACGTTGTCCGCGGTGATCTGGTTTTCTAGTGCTGCCGGAATCAGGATGTCCACGTCCTGCTCGAGCCAGGCGTCGCCCCCAACGACCTCGTAGCCCATCTTTTCAGCCTGAGTCTTGTCGATGCCGCCAAAGTGATCGGTGGCAGAGAGCAACGCGTCGGGGTCGACGCCGTCCGTTTTCCGGAATGCGTACGGCTGTCCGTCGCTCTGGTCCCAACAGGACACGCACACGGTCTTACCCCCGATCTGTTGATAGAGACGGATGGCGTGTTGTGCTACATGCCCAAAGCCCTGGACGCTCGCCGTCGTATCTTCCGGCCGGAGCCGCAGTTCCTTCAGTGCTTCGCGAATGGTGAATACGACACCGAATCCCGTTGCCTCCGTCCGTCCCAGTGAACCGCCCATGCCGACCGGCTTTCCGGTAATGAAGCCAGGATACTTCCCGCCGAAGATGGCCTCGTATTCGTCCAGCATCCACAGCATGTGCTGCCCGCTGGTCATAACTTCGGGCTCCGGAACGTCTCGGATCGGGCCGATGTCCCTAGCCGCCTGACGGACCCATCCACGGCAGACCTGCTCTTGCTCGCGCATGCTCAGATTGTGCGGCTCGCAAATGACCCCCCCGCTGGCTCCGCCTAGCGGGATGTCCACGACCGCGCATTTCCAGGTCATCCACATGGCCAAGGCGCGTACCGTATCGATCGTCCCCAGGGGGTGGAAGCGGACGCCACCCTTGCCGGGCCCGCGGGCATCGTTGTGCCGTACCCTGAAGCCCCGGAATACCTTCACCGTGCCGTCGTCCAGACGCACGGGAATGCTGAAGTGGTACTCACGCATCGGGGTGCGGAGCAGGTCGCGGGTCGCAGTGTCGAGCTCGAGAACGTCGGCCACCTTGTCAAACTGGGCCTGTGCTGTGTGGAATGGGTTGTACGGTTGCTTTGCCATCTGGCTCCTGTCCTTCTGCACAAGAAAAGGATCATTCGGGCGCGACAATCGTACCCGATGGCCCGACCACCGGAAAGGCTCCGGCACCGGGAAGGCTCCACAACCTGGTATCGAAAGTAAGGCTCACTCACGCCGACGGCCCACATCGCCACAAGGAGTATCGCGTCTACCCGGTCTTGGGGAATCGTTTCGCACTTGAGGCCGGGCTCGCCGGAATCTGACAGCCCGAGGGGAGATAGCCGGCTTGGCGCCGCCTCAACGTTGCCCACGGCCTCATGCTTGGCGGAGGCAGCACCAACGTCCGGCGCGTCGCCGTGTGATACCAGTTTCAGTATAAATGTGCCGCTACGCGCAGCTCTGAGCCGCTGGCTTAAGCCTGCGCGGTTGCACGAACGCAGTTCAGCCCCACGCACCCCAATCGGCATACTCAAACTAAAACCGGTATGATTCGGTCACAACGACCGCACTCCGAGCTTGGCGATCACCCAAGCGGAACACGAAAGAGTGCTTGCCCGTTGCCTACCTCGCTTTTCGTTGGCTGCCGGTCCGTTGAAAAATGTAGCGCCGTCCCTCGTGGACGGCGTTCAGCTCGCTTTTTTCGTCACCCACAGGGGGTGATGCTACACCGAGAAATACCCGTCAGCGTTTTTCAACAGGCTGCTATGGATTCGTCTTCCCACACCACCGGGATGCCTTCTTCTTCGAAAAGATCCTCGATGAGTGCGAGGCGCTTTGGATCGCTCGGCCGCTTCGGAAAGACAATCCCGGGGCAGATGCCGTCAAGCGTCGGCTGAAGCTCGATGTACTTCCAGATTTGACGGGCCTGGCGTCTAACGTTCCGCTGCACAGCCCGCGGTGTCATCTTGTCCCAATCAGAGTGCTTGACCTCGACGATAGCACGGACCTCGCTCCCGTCCTCCGAGACGAACACATCGAGCCGCCCGGTCCCAACCCCCTCCTTCCGCTCGAACATGCGGACTTCCGCGTCGTAGCTCCAGCAGCTCGACGGCTCCTCATATGGGGAGTTGATGATGAGCTGGTCAATTTGGAATTTGCGCTTGGCCATCCGGCCGATCTCCGCTGGCGCACGTACATTCAGATCGTCAAGATGACTTCGGGCCCGCTCCTGCCAGGCTTGTGACCGTCAATTCCGGGGGTACGTTCCCGTACGTCTCAGAACATACGGCCAAAACCTCGCGCGTGAGCCACCGCGCCCTCCTCTTAAGGTCCTTCGTCAGAGTGTCGAGCTGAACCTTTTTACGCTTCGAACGGATATCAGCAGGACCCAACGCGTGGGGCTCGTACCATAGGACGATCTTGACCACGCTGTGTGGGCTGACGAGGGTGGAATGGAATGTGCGCCAATCAGCAGATTCACGGTCAGTTCGAACAGCACCCACAAGTCCTGCGATCGTGTCCCGGACCTTGGAAAGGGTCTCGAACTCGATACCACTTCCTCTCGTCGTTTTCTTGAATATAATGGGATGGCCGCGTGGGTCGGTCACTTCAATGAAGAAGAACTGGCGCAAACCGTACAGGCCGACGAAATCAACAGCCTTCGTGCCGTCCAACTGTCGTTCGATTCCCCGCCGGTACCATGAATCATCTGCGTCGTACCTGATGATCCTCCAGCGTTCTCCGAACTCCAGTCGGAGATTGCCTTCTACGAAGACCCTGCTCACTGTTGCCCTCCTCTCATGCTGCCATTGCTCTTCGAAAACGACTCGCGTTCTCGGTCGTAGTGAGCTGCGAACTCATCAAGAATCGGGTTGTTCTCAAGATCGGCCAACGTAGCGCCGGTTTCGACTTCCACCAGCCCTTGATCAGTCCGACTGCATGCGAAGAACCGGCATGGAACTCTCGGGCTGTGCCCGTATTCGACGGCAAGGCTCAACTCGTGGCTAAGCAGATAGTCGTGAGTGGCAATAAACACCTGAATGCCCTTATCAGCCAACCTTCGCAGCATGTAGGCTATTTGGGTAACCAGCTTCGGATTCAGATTGGCCTCCGGCTCGTCCCAGAACAGGAAGCCGTTCTTCATGAGGGAGCCGTTCTTTATGAGATAAGCCAAACAAGCGATTTTTCGGAGACCCTCAGCCAACAAGTGTGGCTCGAGTATTCCCTCGCTCTCCTTGGAGTACACATGGAAGCGATTCCCCTCAAGCCTGACCGTTCCTCTGAGTATTCCCTCGAGGGGCCTGATCAGTGCAGCCATTTCGCTTGCGGGTTTCCCACGAAGGGGTTTCGCGCTCAGTGCTACGCAAAGATCATAGTATGTCTCGTCAAAAGACAGCTCTCGCCCCTGGTAAGCTGCAGCGAAACCGTCGTACATCGCGAGAACCTCGCGCGATGGAATGAAGACGCAACCCGGTAGCTTGGGGTACGTCCCGCCGTGCGCACCGCTCAAGTCAACATCTATCAAGAATCGCCCCATTGTCGTTAGGCTGAATGAGATGGTCCAGGAACCACGGCCTTCGATGGTCATTTCCACATTCGCTGTCTTTTGCCCCCGCTGGCGATTGACAAGCCGACGGATCTGATCATCATCGGGCATGAAAACTGCACAGAGCTTCTTGAGCATTCTCTCCCTCAACCCTTGAATACTGCTGTCTCGCGGACGCTCCTTCGAACCCCAAGCTTGCAGAATCGAGTACGACAGCTTCATAAGGTGCGACTTGCCAGTTGCGTTCTCCCCGATGAAGACGTTCAGACCGGGAGAGAACTCGACCTTTGTCTCCTTAAATGCCGTGAATTCCTTGAGCCACAAACGCTTGATTCTCATTTCGCAATCTCCACGATCTCCAAGCTCTCGATTCCTCGGTCGTTGATGATCTTGACGCCCACGCGATTGTGGTGGGCGGGGTCGAAGCGCGGCGAGACCGTTCCTCTGCAGGCTTCAGTCGACTTCTTGGCGGTCTTCCTCTTCCTCGTCCCGTGTTTCGCCATGACCTGGCTGCTCCCTGTGACCCACGTGGCTGAGGATATGTTACCGGCCGTGCGATTCCCGCCACCCGGCCACCATCAACCATCATTGTGCCGCGGAGACGCCCTGCCGACAAGTGATCCAAGCCCCGCGGGTGCCCCATCCATCCCGGCGCAATCTCAGCATCCACAAACGAGGATTCCTGTCGCCGGGATGGGTGGGGGACGGACGATTCGCCATTCGCCTCCCGCCCACGAGGCGTGCCACAAGCCCCGTCGATCGATTAACTCAACCCTTCGTCCCTACGTCCCTCTCTCCCCTCGTCCCTTCATCGCTCCGTCGCTCTTCATTTCCGCCTTCCCCCTTCACCATTCCGCATTCTCCCCCTCCCCCGTTCGTCCCTACGTCCCTCAGTCCCCTCGTCC
>CAYOQG010000326.1:0-5697 GCA_964405925.1 uncultured Phycisphaeraceae bacterium
AGGTAATGCTGATCTCAGGATCCCCACTGGAGAACACTCCACCCACGCCATCCCACAATATGGAGTTGGTGATCACAAGCGTGGTGATATACGTCAGCGGGCCGCAAATGCAGGCCACCGTCTTTCCCTGGGGTGACGAGTTTCCAAGGAAGGTGCAGTTGGCCAGGGTAGCGTCGGCGATGTTGAGATGCAGCCCGCCACCCTGCTCCGCTGCTGAGTTGGCACTGAACAGGCAATTCGTTGCCGTTACCCGGCCGTGCTCACCGCAAGTGTAGATCCCGCCACCCCGAGCCCCTGCGAAGTTCCCCTTGAATGTACAGTGCATCAGTGACGGGGAGCCGTCGTAGTTGTACATTCCACCGCCAGTACCGTCCGTCGAGTTTGCAGTAAAGATGCAGTCCACCAGGGTCGGGTCGCTATGCGTGGACGCGTTGTAGAACCCGCCACCAGTCCAGCCGGCCCAGTTTCCGTCGAATGTGCACCTTCTGAGTATGGGACTGCTACCATCCGCAGTAGACATCCCACCGCCGTCAATGCCCGCCGTGTTACGTATGAATCTGCAGTTCGTAAGCGTTGGATGACTGTCGGGTGCATTGTCAAACCCTCCGCCCCACCTGGGTGTGGAGTTCTCGATGAAGACGCAGTCGGTCAACGTAGGATGCGAAGAATAACCGCTGTACATGCCCCCGCCGTTTGAGCTCGCCCAGTTGCGAATGAATCTACAGTTGGTTAACGTCGGGCTACTGTCAACCTGATTGAACATTCCCCCACTTATTCGTCCTGCATTGTCGCGGAACGTGCAATTGATCAACGTTGAGTCGGCAAAGTGAACGTTGGTCATCCCATTGCCGATGTTACCTTCAAACACGCAGTCTATTAATGTCGGGCTGGCGTCGTCGTTAGCGAACCCCGCGCAGCCTTTGGGTGCAGAATTACCGCTGAACAAACAGGCGGTTAGTGTGGCGTCGGTTCGCCAGTTCGACAACGCAGCACCCCATCCGGGGCACGAGTTGCCACTAAAGATGCAGTCCGTGAGCATCAGGCTGCCCTTCCAGTTCGTCATCCCAGCTCCCTTGCCGGCCGAGTTGCCGATGAACTGGCAGTTGTCCAGGGTCAGGTTACTCTCCGCGTTGTACATTCCTCCACCCTCCTCACTGGCCCGGTTTTCCTCGAAGATGCAGTTGGCAAACGTGGGGCTACCCAAATCGTTGAACATGCCCGCTCCCCAAGTACTCGAGTTTTCGGTGAACGTGCAGCCATTGAGCGTGGGGCTGCTCTCGTTGTTGTCGATTCCTCCCCCGACGCTAGTGGACGAGAAGTTGCCGCTGAACAGGCAGTTGGTAAATCTGGCGTCGGTCCGCCAGTTGTACATCCCTCCACCAGCCTCGGTGCTCGAATTGCCCTCGAAGACGCAGTCGGTGAGCGTCGGGTCGCCCTCGTCGTTGTACATCCCTCCACCCTCCTCGTTTGCCCGATTATCGCTGAACGTGCAACCCACCAGTGTGGGGTTGCCGTGATTGTTGAACATGCCTGCGCCCCGTAGCGCTGTATTCTTGATGAACATGCAGTTGATGAGCGTAGGGCTGCCAACGCTGTTGTACATGCCACCGCCGAAGCCGTGCTCAGGGGGATGGATGGAATCAGCGTTCCCCGCGCTGATGGTGAACCCGTGGAGCACAGCCGTCTGGTCACACCCGGTGCCGCTGACAACGTGATAGCTATTCTCGTCGTGATTGTTGATCACCAGAAAATCGCGGAAGTCGTTATCGTCGACGTCTTCGTCTTCATCGTAATCGAACCGCTCGCACCCGGGTCCCACGGGAACAGCGGCACCACTGAAGCATGCAGCGAAGTCTTGCACCGGATCGGGCCCATCGTCGTACTCGAGATCCCCACTGAGGATTGTCTCAAACGCGTCGATATCCCGCTGATTCGGATCGCCAGGGCCACGCAGTCCCTTGTAACCTCCAAAGAGTGACACATTACTGACGAGCTGGAAGGTCGCCCAGCGGTCGCCGACGGTAATGAGGCCGCCTTCGTCCTGGTCGGGCGTATAGATGCCACCGGCTACACGTACCACATCACCGGGCTGAGCAACGCGAAGGGCATCCTGGAGACACTTGTATCCGGTGGTCCAAGTCGCCCCGGTCCCATTCGCGGGGGCATCGTCGTCAACAAAAATCACCGTCTGGCCGCCGGCCGCCGAGACAATGAGACCGGCGAAACAGGTGACCGTCCTGAGAAGCGTTAGTTGCCGGGCCATTGTTACATCCTCTCAAGAACTGTCCGGCTCCCGAACGGCTCGTCCCAACGAGCCGACCATCGTGTAGTCTCGCTTGCAGTCCGAAACCTTACACGTCAGATTGTTTTTTCTGTCAGAGTACCCACATTCGGCGTCTCGATCTGATACACACGCCGTCGTTATGTGATGCCCGGCGGGCTGTCATGCGGACCGCCGTGGCAGCCGGGCCGCCGTACAGATAATGGAAGCCAGGATTGACGCGCAGGCTCCGGCCTCGGGCACTGCAGGAGAGAGAGGCGCAGGGCTGAGAAGCTTGGGCGACGGGGCTCGGCCAGCTTTCGCGACAGTCTCCCAATGCCGCGCGTCAGCCAAACGCGCGATCAGCGTCCCAGCGATGGCCGACCTCGCCATTATGCAGCAGCCTATTCGGATTGTGAATTCGCCAGACACTCCTTGGCTTTCGCGTCGCCTTGGCAAATTACAGGGATAAGCATGTTGACGTTATTCACAAGACAAGGCGGGTGATTGCGGGCGGACTTGAAATCTTTCAGGGGCCTATTTGCCTTCGTGGGTGGCTATTCCCGTAGCATGGCGTGGTGCAGCGAGAGCATCGCTTTTTCCCCTTGATTCCCGGTGTCGTTTGGGGTAGGTTAGCTAGTGTGTAGGCGCTGGCGGCGTCCTGCAGGTATGTTTCCTAGGTGATGACGGACCCAATCCGCACCGGCTGCACTTCGGAGGCTGGCACGGAGGGCTCACGGTGAAGAAGCGTCCATCCCTGGTGGCCTTCCGGCAAATGTCCATACTGCCGATCCGGTGGTCGCTCGTCTGCGCCCTTCTGGCTCTTGCATCAGGCCGGCCGTGGCCCGTTCTGGCGGCGGAGCGGATGGTGCTCTGCGAGGAGTTCACAAACGACACCTGAGTGTCTTGCTCGTACGCGGGTCCCGCGTTAGGCAGGTTACTGGACGTCTATCGGGATTCATTCGCGTTTGTCCAATTCCACGTTTTCGACCCGAACACAACGCCCTTTGGCGACCAGCGCTGGGCATACAACAGTGGCGAACACACCCCGCTGGTTGTGTTCAGCGGGATTGATCCCGTCGTTGGCTCGGTTTCCGATGTCGACCAGCAGTATACGATTTATCGGATCAACCATTTTCTCCCCGAGCGGGCTATCGGCACCGACGTGACGATCGGATTGAGCGCAGAGCAGGTAAGCGGACAGACTTACCGCGTGAACGCGGTGGTCGGTATAGAGCCAAGCGGAACAGCCAAGACGCTGCGTATCTACATGGTGCAGGTGCTGGATCACTGGCCGACGACTCCGGCATATCATCGTAACGGTTTCAAACAGGCAGCCCCGACGCAGGACGTTACACTCGCCCCGGGCGAGACCGAGGTGGTGGAGAACCTGATCACCTTCGACGCCGAGAGCTGGGGAAACCAAGAGGACATCAAGATCGTCGTCTGGGCACAGGCGCCTGCGGCCACCGCCCCGGCTGAGGTCTACCAGGCTGCGACGCGTGTGTGGCCATTGGTGTCGCTCCCAGGCGATGCAGACGCCGATGGTTTTCTCGATGCGACCGATAATTGCCCGACCCGCTACAACCCTGACCAGCTTGATACCGACGGTGATCTGGTCGGTGATCTGTGCGACAACTGTGTTGGAGTCGCGAATCCTGATCAGGCCGACGCGGATGAGGACGCCTTCGGAGATGCCTGCGACAACTGCCCGGTCCTTCATCACTACGATCAGACCGACAGCGACGGGGACGGGGTGGGTAATGTCTGTGATTCCTGTCCCGACGTGGTTGCCCGTGGTGGTGTTGATCCTTTTGGCCGGGTCCTTGGGAGCATCGACCTCGACTGCGACGTTGACCGGTTCGACGTCGCGTTGTTCAAGGGTTGTTTCAGCGGACCGGACATCACCACGCCGCCTGCGGGATGCGACCCTGGCGACTTTGCCCGATCGGACCTCGATTCCGACGGCGACGTCGACATGGACGATTTACCCATACTGGCCTTGAACCTGACCGGGCCACTGGTGAGCCCACCGCTTTATGTCGGCGTGCAAGCCTGCATCGCGTGTCACGAGGAAAGGCACACGAGCTGGCTCACGACGGCCCATGCGACGGCGTTTGACACACTTGTCGCCAGTGGTGATTCCGATAACGAGCTGTGTTTTCCGTGTCATACAGTCGGGTACGGTCTGGCCAGCGGCTTCGTGGATCTGCCGACGACCCCGCCGCTTGCGAATGTTCAATGCGAAAACTGCCATGGTCCTGGCAGTAATCATGCCGCTGACCCGGAAGACGTTCACCTGGTAATCAACCCGGACGCTTCGCTTTGTGGTGCGTGTCATCAGTCGTGCCACGGCCTGTGCGGTGAGGACCACCATCCCCAGTTCGAGCAGTGGTCGACGTCGACGCACTCGACTTCGCTGTTGGATCTCTGGCTTGATCCAAGCGCCCAGGATGATTGCCTGAGATGCCATTCGACGGACTATCGCCTCGCCTCCGCGGGCGAGGAACCCACGTTGTTCGAAGCACGGCAGGACATCGAATGTGTCGCTTGCCACGGCCCGCACGGAACGGAAAACGTTGGTCAGCTTCGCCTTCCGCCGCGGTTTCTCTGTGCGGATTGTCATACGATGGAATCCGCAGTACCCACAGAGGAGCCTCAGCAGCCGCAAGTCGAGATGTTGCACGGGTCGGGAACGTACACCCTTGACGGATCGCCGTTCGACGGCCCCTACACCGAGCACTGGTGGGGCATTCCCAATGAATGTGTCAAGTGCCATGTGTACGAGCAGAGCTACGGCGGGCCCGAGCAGCCGGTCGACAGCGGCCATACTTTCCAGGCCAATATGCGTGCTTGCGAGCCGTGCCATTCCGAGTCAGCGGCCACGATGCTCGTGGTTGCGGCGAGGGAAGAGTTCGAGGCACGGCTAGCCGAGATTGCCAAGTATCTGGACCCGAGTAACCCGCTATATGTCGATCCCTCGACACTTACACCGGAGGCACTGGCTCAGTACGAGATCGCGGTCTTCAACTACCAGTTTGTCCAGAGTGACCGGTCGTACGGATCGCATAATGCCTTCTACGCCCGCGCGTCGCTAGCGGTAACGGAGGATTTCTTCGGGATCACGCCGTGGCGAGTGGGAGGTTTTGAAGGTCCGGTGCCACCGCCCGGACACCGGTCCAAAACGAGTGCAGACCAGGTGGAGGAGCGTTGATGCGACTGAGTCGTCGAGAGTTTCTCAAGATGGCCGCCGCCGCGGCCGCCGCCGGGCGAATCGCCCCCAGCGCCTTGGCCAGTCTCCAGAAGCGCCTGCTCGTCGAGGGTGGACCGCGCGTCATCTGGCTTCAGGGTGCGGGTTGTGACGGGTGTGCGATCTCGTTCTTGAACAGCATTCATTACTCGACGTCCGACGACCTGTTGCTATACACGCTTGACGT
>CAYOQG010000327.1:0-5679 GCA_964405925.1 uncultured Phycisphaeraceae bacterium
GATCATCGGCTGCGGGAGGCTTTTTTCGTTGATTCCGTTAGCTTAGGGCCATTGGGTGCCGCCCCCCCTAATCTCATGTGCGCGGTCGTTCGTTCAAGCCCTCCTGAAAACTCGGAGAGGCGCATCACGCGGGCCGGCGCGTACAGATTCAGACAGTTTCCTATTTGCCAATCCTCCCAAGATGTGCTATATTTCCAGCAGTATGCTGTTTTTTCAGCATGCATGTTGGGCGCAGGCCGCGGGGCTTGCCGGGCTTGCTTACCTGCTGCGGTGCGAGGCAATCCAGCCGGCATGGGAGTGACTTGAGGTGGCTGCGAAGGAGTCCATCCAGTTAAGCCGACGCGAACGCCAGATCATGGACGTCATCTACGAGCTTGGGCAGGCAACCGTGGCCGAAGTTCGGTCGCGACTTCCCGATCCACCCAGCTACTCGGCCGTGCGGGCTGTGATTCGCGTGCTCGAACAGAAGGGGCATCTCAAGCACAGGCAGGACGGTCCGCGCTACGTGTATCTTGCCAAGGTCCCCCGAACTAAGGCGAGCAAGTCCGCGCTGCAGCGTGTTCTGCAGACGTTCTTCGATGGCTCGACCGAGGCGGCGGTGGCCGCTTTGTTAGATCTGAAGTCCGCGGACCTTTCTCCGGATGACCTCGATAGGCTGGCCGAGTTGATAGACCAGGCGAAGCGGGAGGGGCGATAGCGATGCTGCAAGGGCTCGTCCAGGTCTCCGTCGGCTTTGATTTCGCCAGGCAGCTGAAATGGCCCGTCGATACATCTGTCAAGGTCACCGTCGTGCTGGCAGTGGCCCTGGGGTTGTACAGGGTGCTGCGGCGGGCCGAAGCCCGGACGCGGCACGCACTCTTGAGTGCAGCCTTGCTCGGCGCGCTAGTGATGCCCGTCATTTCCCATATGACCCCGAAGTGGCATTTGGGGCTCTGGCCTGACCCACCGATCTGGCTGACCACACTTGACGAATACACGCATTCTCCCGGGCTTTCAGCGACTCACATAGGAGACCAGGCCGCATTCGGCCCGGGCTTCGGTACCAAAGAACCACCACACCTTCGGAATGTGGATTCAGCTTCGCCAGGACCTGCAGCGATGCGCCCACAATTCTCTTGGTCCGCCCTCATTCTGAGCGTGTGGGTTGCGGGCGCTGCGGTCATCTTGGGGAGGCTGGCGCTCGGTCTTGCCCGGGTAACCCGCCTGGCACGCAAAGGGACTCCGGTGCGCAGCGACCGCTGGCGCAGGATAACGGCGCAGCTGATCTCAGAAGGCCGAATGTCCCACAGGATCAGTCTTCTTGAACACCACAAGATAAATGTTCCATTCACGTTCGGACTCTTTAGTCCAACAATACTTCTGCCCACTGACGCCGGGTCGTGGTCGTTCGAACGACGTCGGCTTGTGCTAATGCACGAACTGTCGCATATCCAGCGAAACGACTGGCTTATCCATATGATTGTGCAGTTCACTTGCGCGCTCCATTGGTTCAACCCGTTGATCTGGATTGCTGCCCGCTGTCTACATACTGTGCAGGAGCAAGCCTGTGACGAGCGTGTTGTTCTACTCGGCGCCAAGCCCTCGGCTTATGCGGCCCATCTCCTGGACGTCGCGCGCTCGATAGCTCCTGCCCGCACTCTACCGGTCGCAACATGGGCAACAACCCACCGTAACGTCCTGGAAAAGAGAGTCCAGTCGGTCCTAAGGCCCGAACGCTCCCGGCGCCGCAGCGTGGCAGTATTGGCGATCCTGCAAGTCAGCATGGCATCCGTAGTTCTGTTCGTGGCGATCCTGGCACCGACCAGCTCGAGAACCTGGACACGGACGCTGCCAGCGATGAAGCACACGGAAGACCACGCCCGCCGACGTCTAGAAGATCGTATATCTCGCCGCATTAGCGAGGCAATCTCCCGTACTATCTCGAAGTCGATCGGAGCGTCGATCCGCGAGTCGATCGCAGCGTCCATGACGCTGACTCTTCCCACCGACTCATCTGGAGACATACCGTGAATCAGCAACGAAGAACACGTGTTTGCGCTATGGTTCTGCTCCCACTCGCGCTGCTTTATCTGGTCGGTCCGGCAAAGTCTACCGATCCACATTCGACTCCCACGGACCAAGTTGAGCTTCCTCAGACACCAGCCGGACGCTGCGCCAATGCCTACCTTGACGCATTCAACTCGGGCAATGAACAGCAGATGCGGGACTTCACACAACAATACCGGAAGGCGTCGTATCTGCAGAAGAATCCAATAGAAGGGATCATCGAGAGGTACCGCACCATACAAGCAACAGCCGGGGTACTGACTCCTACCCGTATCCTTCAAAGCAGCGACAACGAACTTGCCGTTCTAGTGCGATCATCGCGCGCGCCGGGATTTGCCGAGGTTCGCTTCAAGGTCGAAGTGCAACCACCGCACAAACTTGTTGTGTTCACGATCGATTACATCGGCTCTTCGGATGCCGGCATCGACTCCGAGCCGATCGATGAGAAGATCATCAATAACACGATTGATTCGGTAGCCGAGATTCTGAAGGAGCGTTATGTCTATCCCGACAAAGGGCAGAATATGGCCGACATCTTGATCCGCAACAAGTCCGAGGGGCGATATGCCGGTATCACTAACGGGAGTGTCTTTGCACGGAAGATTACGGAGGACCTACAGTCCCTATCGGGTGACGCTCACCTTGCGGTCCGCCCGGGCAGCCCTCCCCATGAAGTCCCGCAGACTCCGGGTAAGCCCAACAGGGCGCGTCCCGGAGCCAAGGAGCGGATAGACTGGCCTGATACACCCGCGGGGCGCCAGGCAAAGGCCTATTTCGATGTGTACAACACCGGCAAAGAGGACGACCTGCGGAGTTTTATCAAGGGGCATTTCTCTGAAGCGGCGTTGCAGGAGCGGCCGTTGGAGGAAACATTCGCCTTTCATTCCGGAATGCGGTCCATGGCCGGCAAAGTAACGTTCCACTCGGCAATACCTGACGGCGACTTCGCAGTCCGAGTCTCCGTCAACGCGCAAAATACGGGATTTGCGAGACTCCTGATAGAGGTTTCGCCCAAGCCACCGAATGGGCTACTATCATTCGAGGACGTAACACCGAGTATTGACGATATTCGCAACAACTATGGCTTCCGCAAGGTGGAATTGCTGCCCGAGAACATCGGGTATATCAGATTCGATCAGTTTCACGAGAGCGAAGAAGCCAGGGAGATTGCTGCTGCAGCGTTGGCATTCGTGGCCAACTGCGATGCCCTGATCTTCGACGTGCGGCACAACGGTGGCGGGACCCGGCACATCAACCAGTTCATCTCCAGCTACCTCTTCGACAAGGCTACCCATCTGGGCGGCATGTACAGCCGGCGCACCGATGACACAACAGAATGGTGGACCCTCGATAAGATTCCCGGAAAGCGATTCGATCCCGACCTCCCCGTCTATATCCTGACGAGCTCCATGACGTTCTCGGCGGCGGAGGCGTTTGCCTACTGGCTGAAGGACCTGAACCGAGTGACGATTGTCGGGGAGACAACCGGCGGCGGGGCCCACCCCGTGCACGAGCGCGCTATCAACGACCGCTTTTGGATGAGAGTACCCTCTGCGCGGACCATAAGCCCGGTGAGCAAAACTGATTGGGAGGGAGTCGGTGTCATTCCCGATATCAAGGTCCCGGCGAGTCAGGCTCTCGAAGCGGCGTGTGAAGACGCAGCTAAGAAGATAGACGCCTGTCGCCGCCTGCGCGCAGACAGCAGCCAATCTTAGATCTGAGGGGCCCTGTCCGTCTGGAAAGCGTGCATCGAGTCATCTTGCGGTGCGGGATCGTCAGTCGCGGACTAACCCTACCATCCTGTATGCCGGGAGTTCATCAAGAAAGTGGCGAGCGTTGAGCGGTTCGGTGCTGATCGCCGACGTGATCGCCGGCGCGGAGTTCGGCGACGGAATCAAAAAAAAGTCGCCGCCTGATCGTGCGCTCGTCTACGAGGTTTGCGAGTATCTCTCCGATCACCCGGACCCCGGCCTGCACTGGGGTTTTATTGTGCAACTACTGCGTAAGCAGCGTCTTTGGTCGCGCTGTGCTCGGGTCGTAACACCAGCGTCCACGGCGGTTTATGTGGATTGAAGTTCCGAAGACGCGCGGTATGATTTTCAGACGCGCGGGATTAAATTCCGCGTCTCAAAACACAGGCAGAATTGACGTAAGTGCTTGTGAATAAAGGACTTGCCGGAGTGGCGGAATTGGCAGACGCGCGGGATTCAAAATCCCGTCTGGGCAACCAGGTGAGGGTTCGAGTCCCTCCTCCGGCATTGGGCCAACGCTTCTCGTTTCTCTGGGAGCTCGACGATCCCCCTGGTCTGCGGCGGAGACCGACCTTAGGCACGTGTATGCCATGCCAGGTCCGGCTCCTTCGGGATCGCGCCCGCCGAGTCGAACGGAAAGGGAATGCGATTCGTCGCGGCCTTCAAGCAGGAGCCGGTCCGGTATGGGTTCGCTCTCTCCTGCCAAAACAAGTGGGACCGGATCGCGTTCGCGCACACCGCATCCCATGTTCAGAACAGCCTTTCTGCGGACAACATGAACCGGCGTAGCCCACGGTGCGTCGGGGGACGAGTTCCTCGACGTATGTCGCGGCTCGGTGCTGGACATCCAGAACCGACTCAATCGCACCCGTCGACGCGGAAGCGGATTCTGGTCCCGCTGCTGCCGATCTCTTGGAATGTGATGACCGTGCCGACGTCCAGGTCTCCCGTTTCCTTCTCTGGCTTCAGTTTAAGGGCTCCGATGGCGTTGGAGAGCGAGTGCATGTCCCCCGCCCAGTGAACCTCGGTGTCGGCCTCGCGTGGTGCGGTTCCGCGGAGATGCACGCCGTTTTCGGCGCGGACACCGGGCAGCCTGCTGATCACCGGGTAGACCACCTGCCTGAAGACAGCCGGTGTGCAACCCTCGAAGCGGACCTCGAAGATCTCGTGCCGGAAGCGCTGGGTCCATACTTCCGCGAGGTCGCGCAGAAGCTTGGGTCCGGCTTCGTCTGCAAGCTTGCCGAACCCGTCACTTCCGCAGCGGCGTGCCATGCTCATGTGGGTGACCGGTTTCGGCGGATAAGTATCGGAGATGATGACCTCGGCTGTGTCCAAGCGGACGATCCGAGCGTTGAGGGTGAGCTCCCACCGGTACACATCAACGCCCTGGAGGGGGTGAGGCCCGAGTGGGTTCGCCTCCGCCTCACCATAGACGAGCAGTTCTGCTTCAAAGGCCTGGGCACGAGCGGCCAGTCGCTCGACGTCCCCGCGCAGGGCCGCCTCCTCCGTGTCCTTATCAAGCACCCGCTGGACGGTTGTCTCGTCGATCAGGCGAAAGCCCTTTGTGCTCAGCAGTTTCTCGATCCGATGAGCGCAGGCTCCACCGATTTTTGGCGGTCTGGCATCCCCGATATCGTCATCCTCAGTGAAGACCACAAGACACCGCGGCTCGTTTTGACGGCGAATCAGATGGGGGAGAGTAGCTGACCAATCGCGTTTCAGGTTGTCTATACCGACGGTGGCGACGATCTCGCAATGACTCAACCCATCTTCCTGCCACTTTCTGATGATCTTGGTATCGGTTATGTATCCACGTGCCTTGGTGAGTATCTGGTCGCTGACCAGTTCGTAGTTTTGTATGATTGTCTGAGCGTCGATGAAC
>CAYOQG010000328.1:0-5619 GCA_964405925.1 uncultured Phycisphaeraceae bacterium
GTCTATCCCGATCTCGGTTGGGTTCAAAGAAGGTCAGCGGCCCGCCGGGGCAGGTTGCCTGGGCGAGCGAATTAGGCGCATCTGCCCCATCATACGCACGTCGACGCTTTTCTCCGGTAAGAGAACGCGCCGCACGTACGCCTGTGGTACAGGCCGCTGACCTCCGCCAAGAAGGAAGCGCAAGGTTCTGTTTTGTGTGCCGGTTGTGCAGCTTGGCCTGCAAGTCACGCGCAGCCGACGGCACATCATCGGACGTTTCCGGAAGGTCCGCACTTGCCAGTCCCAGGTTGCCCTGGGCCGAGTCGGGCTGCACCGCGTCCCGCTTCGCTGCGGCCGGGGAAACGAACTTGCTTTCGATCGGTAGCCAAGTCTGAGCAAATGTGAGCGACTCGGCCAAGCCAGTCGGCACCTGTGGGAGCAGCGGTGCCGCCAACAGCCAGACCAGCACGACCAGCCACAACATGTGCCGCGTCGCCGGCCGGCAGGGCAGCAACCGAGTCAGTAATACGACAAACAGGGCCAGCGGAATTGCCGCCAAGGCATAAGGCCAAAGCGTCTCCATTGGCAGCATGGCCGAAACCCCCATCCCGTCGCTCCGCTAGGTCTTCGATCGTTTCGTTTCTCGATCCAGGCGATCGATCAGTTGTTGCAGCTCTTCAACTTCATCCGCCGTAAACTGCTCGTTCCGGATCAGCTGCAGGACCAGGGGGCCCGCTGCCCCGTCGTACAACTGCTTAACCAGCGTCTTGAGACGAGACCTCGTAAGACGCTCGCGGGTGAGTTTAGCCCGGTACACGTATGCAAACTCCGACTTGTCGCTCTTGACGTATCCCTTCTGCTCGAGCCGGTTCAGCAGCGTCTGCACGGTGGTGTACGCGACCCGGCGCCCCGCCTCGTGGAGATGCTTCAGCACTTCCCGGACGGTGAGGGCACCGTGGTCCCACAAGACCTTCAACGCCTCGAGTTCCGCGTCACCAAGCTCGTATTGCCTTGTGGTCATCGCATATTTCCCCGGGGGGGTCGAAATCTACTACACTTGTCGGAGAAATCCTACTACATCTGTCGGAGGTCGTCAAGCGGATTCTGAAACCCTGACCCCTCCGTTACAAGATCGTACAAATGTCCGCGTAGATGGATGCGGCATGGCTTCTGCCGGGATGAAAATGCCCTCTTTTTCGCGAGACCCGGAGTCCAGAGTGCGACGTGTCTGAGCCCGCCCCGTCACCGACCAACCCCGAATGCGAAGCAGCCCGCCACCAACATTCAAAACCCCTTGGTGGCGGGCTGCTTTCGATCCGGGCACTTCTCCTGGAGGTACAGAGCTTCGTGCTCACTCTCTTATACGCACAAGATACTCGATTTGGTCACAACGAGGCGCAACGGTGTTGTAACTGAATGCATATACCTGCATCATCAAAGCCCCGGTTGCCGTCCGCATCACGAATCGCCCCATCAGTGCTGATATATGGCGCTCGGAGCGGCTACAAAACTCGGCGCCGTTTTTGCTGTCTAATGACCAGGAACTTTGACGGTCTTTGTCTTCGGCGGCGGTTTTGTATCCCGAAGGGCTTTCGACGCTACTATCGTCGGCCGCCTTCTCGTTGCTGCCGACTCCTGCGTCTTTGGTCCCGATGCCCTGACATTTCTTGATATCTAGCCCGCGAATATCCGCAGTGATCCGCCGAATGTGTCCATGGTGAAATATCGCTCATGTTGAGGTTGGTGGGCGAACCCAGCGCGCACCGCGCATACGGTGTGCCGTCTCTGCAATCGGTCTTTTCTGGAAGCGTGGAGGTCAGACATGTTGGCAATGGTAGTGAGAGTTTCGATGCTCGGCGTGGCTCTCGTTTTCGCGGGTGCCACGGCCACAACGGGAGCTGATCAGGCCAAGAACAGGTTTTATCGGGCGTACTATCTCGAGCAGGAGAAGGGCGATTGGTCCGCCGCGGCAGACTTGTACGAGAAGGTCGCTGAGGATCATGGTGCCGACCGCGTGGTCAGGGCGCAGGCCGCGGCACGCTTAGCCGCCTGCCGTGAGGAGATCACCAGCCGGGACTTGACCAGGCTCATGCCCCCAGATGCGTGGGCGTACGTCGAGCTGAACAGACCCGGCGATCAGATCCTCAAGCTGCTCAGCGAGCTCGGATTGGTCTCAGGTCCAGAGCACGTCGTCAGCGAGGGGGCGAACCGATTGGCGATAAGCCCGGTTCTGATCAAGGAGGCATTGGGTATTGGCGGTGTAGCCCTGGCGGTGACCGGCTTCGATCCGTCGAAGGAGGTACCCAAAGGCGTCCTCGTTTTTCATCCTGGCAACTTGGAGGTGATTCGGGGGGCGCTCGAGACCGGGCTGCCTGCCGGCGGGACAGTGGTCGAGCCGATTGGCGGCTTCCAGACATACGACGTCGAGGGCGAGGCCTTCGTCACCCTGACATCGCGTCTCGTTGTCGTCAGTACGGAGCGGGATCAGATCGAAGGTGTCGTGAGCCGGCTTCGTGGCCAGGAGGACCGCTCGCTCGCGACGAACCCGGCCGTTGAGGACCTGATCAAGAACCGCGACGACGCTCTGGTCCTCTTCTTCGTGAACGCCAAAGCCATGATGCCCATGATCACAGGGGCGATGGCCGGCGAAATGGCGAAGGAGGAGTTCGCCATGGCCAACGCTCTATTGGATATCGAGAGCCTCCATTCCGTCATGGGACGCGTCGGCGTCAGTGATGACGGTATCTTCCTCGATGTCGGGTTGCGGCTCGACGAGGGACATCACAATCTGGTCTTTAATCTCCTGCGCACACCGGCCATCAATCCCGAAACCCTCAGATGTGTACCTGAAGGGGTGGCCGCTGTATGGATTGGCGCCCTCAACGAAGCCGGCTCACGCTATCGCAGCGGCTCGCCCGCCAGCGACGGCACGCCGGTCATCACACTCCTCGACTTCGGGCGGGAGATTTTCGCCAACATCACAAGCGTTGCCCTATTCGTCATGCCGCCGGAAGGTGAGCCGGCGGGTGGTCCCCCCATCCCCGACGTCGCGGCTGCCATGAGCGTCAATGATCCTGAGAAGTCGGAGGCCCTTTGGTCGATGGTCCTCGGTGTCGCAGGCATGGCCGTGGGGGCTCCCGGCATCGAAGGTTCCCCGATCGAGATGCACGGCAACACGGTCCGCAACTTCAAATTGCCCGAGGGCGTTAGCATCTACTTTGCGACCCTGGACGATGATGTTCTGATCGCATCGACCAAGTCCGCGATGGCCCGGACCATCAAAGCCAAGCAAGCGGGACAGTCCATCCTCGACGATGATGCCTACGCTGTCAGTGTGTCGCACCTGGGTCCCGCCACCACGAAAGCCGTCTTCGTACATGCCGGACGATGTGCCCAGATCGCCAAACGTTTCATGCCGCCGTCTGAACTCGAGGAGGCCGCCCCGTTCCTGGCCTTGCTTAGTGACACGGTCGCGTCGGTTGTCGTCGAGCACTCGGATGACATGTTTAGGTTTTCGACCGTGGTGACCGGGATACCCGATGTGGGGGACATGGTCGCTCAGTTGATCACCCAAGAACACCGCAAGGAGGCGGGCCACGCTCACGTCAAGCGGGCCATGCGCGAAAAGCACTGGGGCGAAGCGCTGCAGGCCATCGAGTCGCAGCTTGGCAAGGGCTCCGAGGACATGAAGCTCCTGCAGGCGAAGTTCGAGATCCTCGCCGTGCGCCGGAAAGACCAAGCCGCTGCCATAACCTGTGGCGAAGCCATTTTCAAGAAAGCTCACGACAACGCCAGAACGCTAAACAACTTCGCGTGGGCCCTTCTGACCGAGGACCAATACGGCGGCGCCTACACCGACTTGGCCCTCAAGATGTCCGAGCGTTCCAACGAGCTCACCAAGTATGAGAACTGGGCGTTCCTCGATACCTTGGCCTTGGCCAAGTTCAAAGCCGGCGACGTGGAAAGTGCCGTGGGTCTTGAAAAGAAGGCAATCGAGCACTGCGGCGGACAGGGCAAAACTGAGCTCGAAAAGGCCCTCGCCAAGTTCGAGAAGGCGCTGGCCGGAAAGTGACGCGTACGATCAACTCACGCCCGGGTACGGCAAAGTGGGACCGCGAAGCCCCGGGATTGCTATCCCAGGGCTCGGCGCGGGTGTCGGAGGAGGTTTCCCGCTCGCCAGCGGACCGCATAGGGCGTCACAAGCCAGTGTAGTCGGGAATTCGAGCGATGCGCTCGTTCGGGTTCCCGGTTTCGTGACCGAGACCAACGCGGTTGACGGCCGGTACCGATCCACTGCGCCGGCGTCGTCTTTGGCTCTCTTGTCCGTCGCCGGTTGCTCCGTAGAATACTCTCCCATCGGCTGTCGGCTGTGGACGGCGACTGCACGGGCTCACCGCTCGACCCACTGTAAGGAGTTTGGGTGTGCGAGACGCACGTTCCACGGCCTGTCGACCGTTGAGCGCCGCTAGCTCAATTGGATAGAGCATCGGTCTACGGAACCGAAGGTTGCTGGTTCGAGTCCAGCGCGGCGTGGTTTTTTGGCACCGTCAACCGCATCCGGCTCCGGTTCGTTGCCATGCGATGACGTGGGCGACCCCTTGGATGTCCCGTCGCCACGCAGGCTGGTACGCAGGCTTTCGGCGTCCATCCCATCGGTCCCAGTCGCCCGTAGCCGGTCCCGCTCGGGCCGCGTCCGAAGGTCGGGTAGGCGTTCCAAAGCCGCAGCCCGATCAGAGACAACTGTGTGGCTGTACCGGCTCATGGTCAGGTTAATGTCGGAATGCCGAGCCAAGTCTTGGGCCTGCTTCGGGTGAACACCGGCACGGGCGAGATTCGTGATAAACGTGTGCCGTAGGGCGTGGAAGTCAATGCACCGACCCGCTTCGTCCCTATAGGCGAGGAAGCTGCTTTTCTCTCGTCGCTTCCGCTCCTTTCCGTCAGTGTCCGCGTCGTCAATCCATGCGGACCGGGCATCGGCGAGGTCAGCCCGGAGCATTTTCGCGGTCTTTTCGGGCACGTTGAACACTGGAGTATCGGGGTCACGGTCACGCATGTAATCCGCCATGACTTGGGCGAACTCGGGCCGAAGTGGCTGTACATCTTCTCGCCGGTGCTTTGAGTACGCGGCCTTCACGGTCACGGTTGGCGGTTCGGTTCCAAGGTCGAAGGATTGAGGTGTGAGGCTCCGAATCTCTCCCGCTCTCAAACCCGTTTCGGCTGCTAGCCGATACAACAATCCCCGCTCCGGTCCGCCCATCCCGTGCCGCGTCGTTCCCTTTTGTGTAACATCGAGCAGAAACGACAACTCATGCTCCGTGAACGCCCGACGATCATGTCGCCGATCAAGCCGCACATTCCACCCTTTGAGGTGTTCAAGTGGATTGTCCCGTGCCCGACCGTCCTGCACCATCCAACGGCAAAACTGCTTCATCGCTTGGAGGTAGAAGTTCTTGGTTTGCACGCTTGCCGTTCCGGGCGGCGACTCGACCCGGCCTTTCTTCCGGCTCGGCTTTCGTAGCTCAGCAACAAACGCCTGCACTTTAGACGCCGCAAGGTCTGACCACACCTTGAAACCGCAACCTTTCAGGACACGTAGCACCCGACTCCGAAGCTGATCCGCCTGTTTCGCAGTTGTGCCTG
>CAYOQG010000329.1:0-5536 GCA_964405925.1 uncultured Phycisphaeraceae bacterium
GTATCACCGCGCTTGGCCTGCAACGCTGCCTACCGCAAATCGCCCGTTCCTCAGTCATTGGATGTCAGGCTATCGGACTGAGAATCACGAGCCGGTACCCGCGCCGTGGGGCGTTTGCTACAGCACTCACGCGTCCCTCCGGGGCGATACACCGCGCGGGGCAGGGCTAGCGGGATGTCTCGGTCGCCGGTACGGGTTCCTGGAGGGCACTTACTCGACGTACGGTGTTCCGGCCGGCGTCTTTTGCAGCGTAAAGTGCGCGGTCTGCTGCTCTGAGCAAGTCGTCGGGTGTTTTCATGTCGGGTGTCCGTTCGGCTACCCCGAGGCTGATCGTTATACGTAGGGCCAAGTCCCCATGCGGGACGACGGCACCTTCCACAGCCCGACGCAGCCGTTCCGCACCGACGCTTGCCATTTCTTCGGTGGATTGAGGGCAAAGGACCAGGAACTCCTCACCACCTATGCGGCAGACGTACTCGTCGCGACGCGCGGCGCCGTGAAGGATAGCCGCGACCTCTCGTAATACGATATCACCGATGGCATGGCCGTATTGATCATTGCAGCTCTTGAAGTGATCCAGATCCATGGCGATACACGCCAGCGGTGTGTTATGCCGCTCGGCCGAGGCCCACAGACGCGAGAGCTGGTTGATGGCCTCACGCCGGTTGGTCAGTCCGGTCAGCTCATCTGTGGTGGCCATCCGGTTTAGCTCGGTGTTGGCTTCGCCCAGCTTGGCATTGGTGGTTTCCATCTTGGCGACGTACCAGTGCACTTCGCGGTTTCTGTTATCAAGTTCCTGCTGCAGGTCGACGATGCGCTCTCCCGCCCGCAACCTGGCCAAAAGCTCTCTGGGGTTAATGGGTTTGCAAAGGTAATCGTCGGCCCCGGCCTCAAATGCCTCGACAAGTCGGTCCTCGGCGGTCTGTCGCGCGGTAACGATAATGACGTAGGCAAAGGTGATGCCCTCGTGGGCCCGGATCGCTCGGCACAGTTCGAGGCCGTCCATCTCCGGCATGATCCAATCGGTGATGACAAGCGGAGGCCCCTCGTTGACGAGGACTCGAATGGCTTCAACTCCATTCTCGGCGGTCAGCACGGTATACCCGGCCGTCCTCAAGTGTCTGGACAGAAGCGCCAGCGCCGATGGGTCATCATCGACGATCAGGATTCGACGTGAGCCGGTTTGCCGCACGGTCTTGTCACCTTATGAGACTGTTGTCTTGTCCTTGATGGAATTCAAAGTGGCCCGCCGCTCCTGGGCTTGCACGTACAACTCAGCCAAGGACGGCACGACCCGGGTCCGCACGGAGAGGATGCGGCCCAGTTCCCTCCACTCCTGGTTAATGGCGTCAAAGACCTCGTGATAAACATCAGGGGTGATCCCTACGGTTGCTGCCTCGACAACAAGATTCGACAGCGTGTCCCGGTGGACCGTCGAATGGGTCAGGACGCGTGCGAGCGATCCACCCAAGTGCAGGATGCGTGCAAGCTGTACGGCCCGCGAGTGAGTGGCAAAACCGTTCTCCTGCTCGCAGTCCTGTGCGCGGACGGCGTCACAGAATAGGACCGGCATGTGCCAGTCGGCCATCATTTCTGCGGTTAGCTCGTTGTGGTCGATCTCAAACAGCGCACGTTCGGCTTCCGCGAGTTCCTTGCGATTCTCCGTTCCAACGGTGAACAACGTATCGGCGTATGGTTTGGGGAACGCGGTGGCGAGGGCCAGTCGTCCCAGTTGACTGAGTAGTCCACAGGTGAAGGCCTCGTCTGGAGCGAAACCGCCCACAAAGTACGTGATATGCCGCGAAGCTGCGCCACGGGCGAGGGACTCCGACCAGAAGTCGGAGTAATCGAAAGCTCTACATTGCCCCTTGTGGTTCTCGGCCACCAGAGAAAACCCCAAGGCGAGATACGAGACCATGCGAATGCCGAGCATCGACACCGCCCGATGGACGGAGGCAACCTGCCGTGGCAGTCCAGCCAGTGAGGTGTTCGCCAGCTTGAGGATGCGTGACGCGATGGCTGGATCTGATTCCACAACGGAGGCGATCTCATCAATTGTCGAGTCCGCGCCATGCGTTAGCCGGAGAATCTCGAGAGCGACGCCTGCCGGCGACGGCAGCTTTTGGGACGCTTTCAGCGACTCATACACTGTTGCCGAGGCTGTTGCTCGTTCCATGGTTTGGCTGACCTGTTGCACGCTGGTTCGGGTGTCCTGGCTGTGCCCGGTCGGCGCCTGCGGCATCGGACACGACCTCGATCGCCTGGATACACAGTATTCCTGGTCCCGCGCAACCAAGTGGCGGAGCAGGCTCGATACTTGCGTTTGCCAGTGCTCAGTTCATCGTCGTGGCGCGGAGATAGCCGCAGTTAGACCCGTCGATTCTTGACGCGACCGAGGTGCGTCCGATAGACGTAGCGTGGCGGTGGTAGACGTTTGCCAGAATGGCTTGTGTGCGGTGGAAGGCCCAGGGATGCATTCCCGGCCAGTATCATCGCAGGCAAAGGATCTGCCTTGAGGGCCGCCACCGCCCAGGCCCGTCCCAACTGGGCCGCCTGGAGGCGACTCGGGTGGGCTGCGGTTCGAGATTTGGCTCGGGTCTATAATCGTAACGAGTCGAGGAAGACCTATAAGATGCCGAGGGAGCCGACGCGCGCTCCCACGGCGGACGTTTCTCTGACGGAACGGAGGATAGTAATGGCAGGACAATTGGCCGCTTTGGAAAGCGTTGTTGAATCGATGTGCCAACCGTTGCAGGAGTACGCCGAGCTTGTGCATCAGCTCGCCGGGGAACGCGGTAAGTCCCTGGCGCTCTTCGGTGCGATCGTAGCCGGTTCGTTTGACCCAAACCGGCACACGGCCAGGAACGTCCTCGTCGTGGATCGCGTTGATCTGTCCGTGTTGCGAGAACTCGCCGAGCACGGTGCGAAGCTGGGGAAAGCCTCGATCGCGGCGCCGCTAATCATGACGCCTCAGTACATCAAGGCTTCCCTCGACACGTTCCCTTTAGAGCTCCTCGAGATTCACCAGAAACATCTCGTCCTTTTCGGCGACGACTACTTCGAGGATCTCTCCTTTGACAACAGTCATGTTCGCTTGCAATGTGAGCGCGAACTAAAGAGGATCCTTATCGGGTTGCGTCAAGGTCTGCTGGCTGCGGCCGGACGGGAGAGGTTCATCGGCGCGCTGGAGAGGGATGTGGCCGAGGGCCTGACGCGGACCCTTCGCGGAATGCTGTGGCTCAAGGGGCACGAGCAAGCGAAGCCCGCCGGCGAGGTCCTCATCGAGATCGAGAAGCTTGTGGATCGCAAGCTCATGGGTGTGCGCGTTGCGCTTGATCCTTCCGCCCGGCATGGTTGGGATGAGTTCGAAGCCCTGTACCTGGATGTCCAAGCCCTCGGGGAGGTCGCAGATGCGTGGTAGACTTGTCTCAGGCTGTGTCATAATCGTGGCAGTTACAGCGGGACCGCTGGCTGTCCGGGCTGAAGTGCCTATACAGGACCCGGGCACCTACGTCGTCGATCGCGCGGGCATCATCGACGCCCAGACTGAGCAGCGCCTTGAAGCCTGGCTTCGTGAGCTGCAGCAGAAAACCACCGCACAGGTCAAGGTTCTGACCGTACCCACGACGGAAGGGGAAGATTTCTTCGAGTTTGCCCAGCGACATGCGGAGCTCTGGAAGCTCGGGCAGCGCGGCAAGGACAACGGGGCTTTGATCGTCCTCGCTCTTCAGGAGCGCAAGGTTCGGATTCAGACCGGGTATGGCCTCGAGGGGACGTTGCCCGATTCCTGGTGTGGCTCTCTGTCGCGAGAGATTGCTGCGAATTACTTCAAACGAGGCGCATACAGCGACGGTTTGTTTCGCCTGACGGTGTCGGTCGCGAATAGAGTCGCGGACGAGCAGAATGTGACGCTGACGGGAATGCCCGGGTATCGATACCGTCCCCGAAGCCGCGGGGTCCCCGTCGGCTCGGTGAACCCCCTCGGGCTCTGTTGTGGCGGCGGATTCATGCCGCTGGTCATCATGTTGATCGTGTTCTCGTCAATGTCCCGCCGGGCGAGATATCGAGGCCGGTGGGGCGGCGGGGGATTGTGGCAGGGCCTGCTGCTGGGGAGCCTTTTGGGCAGCAGCTTCGGCGGACGGGGCCATTCCTCCTGGGGCGGCGGTTTCGGAGGAGGGGGCTTTGGCGGAGGCTTCGGCGGTGGTTCGTTCGGCGGAGGGGGCGGTTTTGGTGGAGGTGGTGGCGGTGCCAGTTGGTGACACTTGTCCGTCTTGCAGGGAAGTCATCAGACGTGAGGCGACGTTTTGCCCCTCCTGCGGGGCAAGGTTGAAGATAAAGCGAGGTGCATCCATGAGTTTCGGAAGAGTGCTGTTAGTCTTTTTCGCAGTGGTCGTTATCGGCGTACTGCTGATCGGCGGTTGTCTTTACAGCGGCTACAACCGGGCCGTCGCCATGGACGAGGGCGTCGAGGCCGCCTGGGCTCAGGTGGAAAACCAGTTGCAGCGACGGTTCGACTTGATCCCCAACCTGGTCGAGACCGTCAAGGGTGTGGCACAGCAGGAGAAGGACGTCTTTTTGGGGATCGCCAAGTCCCGCGAGTCCTACTTTCAAGCCAAGACCGTTGGTGAAAAGGTGCGTGCCGCAAACACTTTCGAATCCGCACTGTCGCGGTTGCTCGTCCTGCGCGAAAATTACCCGGAGCTGAAATCGAACCAGTCATTCTTGAAGCTTCAGGATTCGGTCGAAGGTACCGAAAACCGCTTGTCCGTCGAGCGCAAGCGCTACAACGACAGTGTTAGAGCGCTCAACACCTTCTCGCGCAGGCTCCTGGGCCGGCTCTACTGCGCCCTCGCCGGCGTCGAAAAGGCCGAGTACTTCGAGGTTGCCGAAGAGGCGAAAGCCGTCCCCAAGGTCGACTTTACCGGTGATTCCTCGGGCGGATAAAAGTCCACTCTCCTGCCCCATTGACAATATGATGACGCTAAGCTATCGTTCTGTCAGCGGTAGGCTCTTGAGCGGCGGGTTTGCGGGGGCTCGCTCAGTCGGCCCCCAGAACCTCGATGGATGGAGCAGCCGTCGCTGGCAGGAGAATTCGTGTGCTTCAGCGCGAACGTATGCTTATCACGGTCAGAACCTATCCCACTCCCAGCAAGCAATACCGCGAGACGGTCTGCATCGGCGCGATCACCGTCGAAGGTGAATGGCGCCGGCTATACCCGGTTCGCCTCCGTTACCTCCCCGACAGTCAGCAGTTCCGAACGTGGGACGTCATCGAAGTCGACGTGCGCTTTCCAGAACGTGATAATCGCCCTGAGAGCCGTTCTCCCCATTTGCCGACGTTGACGGTAGTTGCCCATCTCAAGGACTGGGCGTCGAGGTGCGATTGGGTACGCCCGACGTCTTGTCCATCGCTTCGAGCGCTCATGGCCGCTGACCGATCTCTCGGACCGGTAACGGTAAACGACGTGCTTGACATCGTGGCAAAACCGGCCGATGTTGAGTGGGACCCGAAGCGAAAGGCTAGGCTGGACCAGGC
>CAYOQG010000330.1:0-5519 GCA_964405925.1 uncultured Phycisphaeraceae bacterium
GTGCGCCTACGATCCGACTCATCAGGCGCACATAACGTTGGCACTCGTCACACGATGTCAAGTGGTTGTTGACTTCGGGGTCGTCGTGTCCTTCGTCGAGGCAAAGGTGCCACCGTTTTTGCACTTCCTCGCAGGTCATGTCTTGGCTCCCTGACTCGAACGCATGTCGTTGAACCAGTCGGGATGTCGCGCCACCACCAGACTCCTGAGCTTCTCCCGTCCAGCCTGAGCGTGTACCCGCGCCGTGGCGGGAGAGATGCTCAACACCTGGGCAATCTCGTCATAGCTCATGCCTTGCAGGTGTCGAAGCACGATGACCTCCTTTTGCCGTCGCGGCAGTCGCAGCACCAACCGCCGAAGAATCTCCGTGCCTTCCGAAAGCGGCACGTGCGGTGGACCCTCTTTCTGCGCCGCTGCGAGTCGAAACGTCTGATCGTGTCGTTCCCTTCGTAGCTTCCGTCGACCGTGCTCGTGGCATCGACGAATCACAATTCGACACACCCACGACCACCACTTCTCGCTGTCCCGCAGGTCGCAGTGACGTTCGTGAGCTGCCGTCAGCGAGTCGTGAACGACATCCTCAGCATCGTCCACGTTCCACAGAAACCGATAAGCCAGCCGTACCAGCCGATCACGCAGCGCCTTGGTCAATAGCGGCGGCTGCTCGGTTCTATGCGAGGGCCCAACCGGGCACACTACCCCGTCAGCGGCTTCGACCGGATTATTCGTTCGCGGTACCGGCGATTCCGTCACGATCGGTTCCCTTTTTCACACTGATAGATGCGCTGCGGTCGGCGCTCGCTTACTGAATCTCGGGTCATTATCAAGGACCCCGCCTCTCCTGTCCCCCTTCGCTGGGGGGAACCACGGTGAGGTCGGCCCGTATTAGTATTATGGGGTCTTCGGCTACCCGAGTCTTGTACCCGACCGGCGTCCCTCGGGCGCGAGGACAAGTCGACCGCCAGACAACCTGCTTGTTGCCGCCCCATGACTTGTTCAGCGGAGGTTCGCATCTGGCCTGTGGAGGGGGGTCGAGCAGCACCCCCGAAGTGGGTATGCTGTAAGATCCCCAGGGTTGCCGGTTCGTCGCGTTTATGGAGCGTTGAGGAATGTCCAACAAAACGGCACTCGTGATCATCGCTTTCTTTGTCGCGGCCCTGGTCATGTCGATCGTCACCAGTCAGCGAATCATCGTTCGAGTCGCGGGAAAGTACCGGGACGAGCGTCATGGCTTCACTATTCGTTACCCGAAATCCTGGGAAAAGAAGTACGACTGGGAAGGCAACGTTGTGGCATTTGTGAGCCCGAAAGAGCACTTCGATGACCAGTTCCAAGAGTTTGTCACCGTACGTGTGGGAGAGGTGGAGCCCGGTACGACGCTCGACGATGTGGTCCGAGAGAAGATCTATCACGTGCCGGACGAGAAGGCCGACCCCACCGAAATGTTCGAGAAGGTGGCTGAAAAGTACGGAATTCCCGTTGAAATGGTCAACCCGACCTCGGTGGTCGATCAACCAGGGTACGACGATGCGGGGTCCCAGGCGTTCATGAAGCGATGGATGAGCGTTGACGTTCTGAAGGATGAACCTGTCGAGCTGGGAACTCTTCGGGGTCGCCGTGTCGTCACTAAAGCCCGCTCCGAGGGTAACCTCTTCCAGTATCTGCACTACGTCACCATCAAAGATGACCGCTACTTCATCGTGAGCGGCGTGACCCGCACGCTGTCCTACGAAAAGTACGAAGGCATCTTCACGAAGATCGGCGAAAGCCTCCGCATCGACTGACCACCGGTATGAAGCATGCGTTTGTGCGATTGCAGTGAACGCACGCGGGTGCCCGGGCTTGCCAGAACCAGGTAAACGGCAGCGGACTCGCGCGCATCTGTCTTGATGGCCAACGCTTGCTGCCATTATGTGTGCGGAGTCCGCTATGAGACGAATCCATTTGGTCCGTTGTCTAGCTGTCCCAGCCCTGGCTTTGCCAGGGTGTGCGACCGGCCATCTGCGCTGCCAGCCAGACCGCGAATTGGTCCTGGCAGACCGGGATCTGGATGGTCTCCCCGAGATGCTAGAAGCCGGTCTGGGAACAGATGTCGAGCTGGTCGATACCGACGGCGATTCCTTGAGCGATTACTGGGAGGCGAACAAATACCGGACGAACCCAACCGAGTCGGACAGCGACGGTGACGGTACGCCCGATGGGGACTGGGAAGAGAGAGCTGAATTCGCCCGCACGCTTCGGGCGGTTGTGGACCTACGGCCCCCCTTCCATATCCAGCACATGAACGATTTCTATCAAGATGCACGAGTCTTGAAGGCGTTGGGGGGAGGAGTGACACGTGTGGAGGTGGTGCTTTATCCGGAGGCCATCCCGAGCATCAACGCCTCAACCTACAAGCCCGTCCGAAGTCAGGACACAGCCCCGAGCTTCACGAAAAACTACTCACCCGAAATGCAACGAGCGGTCAGACGGCAAGTGGAAGCTTGCACGACCGACGTGCAAGCTGTGGAGAAGATCCTCAGACAACTCAGGGAGGCCCGTCATGTGGATCTCGTGGGGGACCTCGGATGCGAGTGCGATTTGCCTGCGCATTTCTACTTGCATCGTGACGTGCATGGCGCGATTCTTGAGTCCGCCGTTCCCACGAGTGACAAGGGACGCTGGGAGATGGTAAAGAAGGTCGTTGTCTTTGCAAACTCGATGTGGCGGCTGGGGACACGCGGTGCGTGCGGATCGACGGCGATCTTGCGAGGGGCGTTGCTTCGAGCTGCTGGAATCCCCGAGAAGACGATCATGACCATACCCTTGCTCTATTCCTATGAGACAGATGGAACTGAGATCGATGTCCAGACGCACTACAGCAGACAACATCTCGACATCCCGGAAGGGGATACTCGGATCTGCGACCACTTCTTGAACGAGGCATGGATCGGAGGTCAGTGGGTCCGTGTAGACAATCGGATCAACCCTGCGTGGGGCGACAGTCCAACGGTCAAAATCCTGGAGTGCCACGACCCAACAGATGTTGATCTCCGGCAGCATTGGAATTACGAGACGTGGCGCACGCGCAGGCCGTACAAGTATCTGTGCATTATTGAACGACCAGCAAAACACAAGTACCCACAGGTATCTCGAAGCGAGACCCAGCGGTAGCGCTTGGCCTTTGTGGACCTCGGCGTCTCGTACTCGCATCCAGTCCGACGCATTCCACTTTAGACCCGCCGTGTATCGTCCGTCCCTAGCACAAAAGAGGCACGAACCACAGCATACGGTTGCAGCAGACCCGCCGGTTATGCCGATTTCACTGATTGAAGGTCTATTCCGCGTTGCGCTGGCCCCACGCTTGCGATCGGGTCGCTCAGGGTCGGCGCGGGAGTCGAACGAATGTCGGCAACCGACAGTGCCGGACTGGTGACCACACCGGCTCGAGAGATGATCCCATGTTCGCTGGAGGGTGTCCGTATTCTCCCGATCGGGCAACCAGCTGCGTGGTTGAGCTTTGAACGCGAAGGTGACGCCGTGGTCGTGAAGCCTCATAGGCCAATGCCGCGGCGATGCACGATTCGACCCGCCGCCCTGTTTTATCAACAGCGGGGGTTTTCCGATGTGACCACGGTCATGGGATGGATCGCGTTTGCCCGGGAGGCGGCGCAACCTCAGACCTACCGGCCCTTCGCCCGCGATCCGCAACGTCACCTCCGGGAGCTGTTTTTTCCAGTGGAGGCGATGCCGGACGATTTCTGGCCCACGTCGGCGCAGCGCTGGTCCAACTTTCAAGCCATTGCCAAGCGACTGCTGGCTGCAGCTCGTGTCCCCTGGGGTGGGCTTTCGATGCGGGACGTCAACGAATTGGTGAGCTTCGTTCCTTGGCCCGAACCGCTCGAGGGTTGTCTGTTGCACGCCCTCGTGCAATGGACCCATGAATGCGGCCAGTGCGTCATCGAAGTTGGATCGCTGCGCGGACGCTCAATCTCCATGCTGGCCATGGGCCTTCGCGGCATCGCAAGCGATTCATCGATCATCTCAATCGATCCGCACGTCGAAGAGCCGCATAATCTTGACCACGTGCGTCTTGCCCTAAGACAGATCGGGGAGGAGGATCGGCTCATTCAGATCAAGCGCACCTCGGACGACGCGTCCCGCTTGCTAGGGCGAGAGATTGCTTCGTTGGTCTTCATCGATGGCGACCATTCCTACGAGCAGGTGCTCGCCGACTTTCACAACTACCGTGACCTTGTGGCTCCGGGTGGCTGCCTGCTCTTTCACGATCACGGCTTCGGTGATCACAACGGTTTGCCCGACACCCACCCGGGTGTCCGGCGTGTCATCGAGGAAGAGGTGATCACTTCACCCGACTTCCGTCCGCTTCTATTGGCTCACACCCTGTTTGCCTTCGTGAGAGAAGTCGATCGTTGAGCACCGAGTGCCCTTGGCGATCTGACAAGAATGTCAGACATGTGTCGCTGCTTTCGACCAGTGTTTTGGCTGAGTGTGTCCCATCCTTCACGTAGCGAAGGGTGGAGGACCCACGTGCATCGGGGACAGCCGAGGTCTGTCAGATCAACACCGGTTTGCCCAGCTTCCGCCGGACCGGGACAAACTGAGCGCCGTGCATCATCGCGTGGATGCCGATGATGTTGAACACCGCGGCTACGTTCGGGGCGTATTCCTTCATCGACTCCGGTGTCTGCTTGTCCAGGCCAGCCTCGGGGATGGTCTCGAGTGTCGACATGGTGGCATCGCGCTGCTGCTGCATCCACTGGAGGTACTGGTCCTTGGTGTGGAACTTACCTGGGTCGTCGGACTTGGACGTCTCCGGCGTATGAGACTCGGCGAACCCGTCCGGCAGATCGGGCATGTCAAAACCGGCGTCGGCCATCATCTGATGCTCCGAGCTGACCAGATGTCCGAGCTGCCAAGCGATGTGGTTGGCACCGGGCACGGACCGAACCATCAGATCCGCGTCGTTTAGATCGCTGAGGTATGCCATCAACACTTCGTGGCATGTGCTGATCGTATTCTTGATCACGTCTTTCGCCGTCATGGGGAGATCTCCTTCGCGTTGTCTGTACTCGATTCAATCCACCGCGCGTGGCGGGAGCATACCACGGGTGAAGTAGGCATACCAATCGGGCTCGGCAGCGATGCGACGGAGGGACGTAGGGACGAAGGGATGAAGGGAAACGGCCGAACGCCCAAAAGTCGAGACCTCCAATTCCAAGGGGGCGAAACGGTGGGTTCGGTTGGGTTCGTTTTTCGGGCGAAACCGCGTTTTCGGTAGCGCCAGTGGGGATTGGTGGGTTCGTTTTGCATACTTTTTTCGTGTTTCGCGTTGCTTTCTCCTTTGTGGCTGTGCGGTTCTGCGAAGCGCGCGGCACGGGCGCGACGCGGGCCCGGCGACTTGCCGGGAAACCCGTGGTAATAACTTGATGGGTGATCGGCGGTTGCACGGGGGCAAGCGATCGTGCGGAGTTACACTCGCAATCAAGTTCAGAACCGCCCGCCGCAGACGAAGGGGG
>CAYOQG010000331.1:0-5474 GCA_964405925.1 uncultured Phycisphaeraceae bacterium
GCGGTGGCGTCCCCGGGCAAGAGATCGCTGGCCAGTTCTCCCAGGCAGCCGGAACACTGACCGTTGAGGGTCCGATCCGAACATACCGGTTGCTTGCGGACACGGATGTCGAGTATGAGTACAAGGCCACCCACGCACCACTTCCCGTCCTTGCCGGACAGTGCTATTGGGTTGAGATAACGAACAGGCTGACGGGTTCCCGCTCCTGGGTATGGGAGGTCGCACCGCCAGGCAACGGACGAGCGTTGCAGGACGGTCGGAGCGACACATCCCCGGACGGGTATGATGAACGCGACGCCCGCGCGGCCGATCTTTCTTTCTGCCTCAACGTTGCCTTGGGCGACCCACAGGCTTGTCGACCCATCCCCGAGAATGACGCTTGTGCCAACAGCGTGCCGATCTTCGAGGGCGAGACCTTCTTCGACACGACGGGCGCTTCCACGGACGGCCCGGAGCAAACCTGCCCACCCTACGATCAATGCTGCCGCCTGCTCTTGGGCGATTACCAGATTCACCGCGACATCTGGTTTGACTACGGCGCAACATGTTCCGCTCTGTTGACAGCCCAACTCTGCGGGAGTCCATTCGATACGAAGTTGGCGATCTATGAGGGCCTTACCTGCCCCGTGGATGTTTACACCGCTGAATGCAACGACAACGGCTGCGACGAGGTATTGGCACAGCAATCCTACGTGGAGCGACTCGTAACCCGAGGGCAAGGTTACAAGATTCGTGTTGGTGGTTATACCGCACCTGTATTCGGTGACTGCGGGACCTACCACGATACGCCGGGCTGTGCCGACCCTCTTTGCGAAGAGGCGGTTTGTGCGGTGGAGGAACGCTGTTGCAGTAACTCTTGGACGTTCTGGTCGGGCTGGGCATGCTATATGATCGCGGGCGAGGTGTGCAGCGGGCGAAGCGGGCCCGGCACAATCCAGCTCGCCTTGACCGCCACCGACCCGGTCAACATGGACTTGCGCAAGTTCGCCGTCTTCTCGACTTGTTACACGGGCTCATGCACCCAACCACCCTGTGACCCGGCACTCTATCCTGGTCCTTGCTGCCTGACCAATGACTTTGACAACGATGGTGATGTCGACGCCGACGATCATGCCGCATTCTTGACCGGTTTTTCCGGTCCCTAAGTGAACATTCGGTCCGCCTTGGTTAGCGCACTGGCCCAAATTACGGAGTAGTCGAAGAATCCTCAGGATTTTCGAGAAAAAATCGTTGTTCGCGGGCCATGCTGAAGGGCTGGTATGTTCATACGCCGTGCAGTCACGACCGAGTTGCTTGCCCAAGCGCATTTTGATGCCATCCCTGTTGTAGAGGGAGACGTTACTCAACAGCAGGGATGCGATGTTTCTCAAGCGTTTGGAGCGACGCAAAGGTCGCAAGAAGCAGACGTGTTGGGCGCTGGTCGAATCGTACCGCACGGCCAACGGCTCACGCCGTCGTGTCGTCGCCTATCTCGGTGAGGAGTCGAAATGAGAGAAGGACGGGTGGGCACAACTCGGCCGTCGTCTCAACGGCAGAGGTCGTCCACAGCGCACGTTTTTTGATCCGCCTGACTACGACGATCGCACCGACGAAGAGCCGGTTCTGATCAAACTCAAGAGTATCCAGCTTCAACGGCTGCGCGATTTCGGCGACGTTGGGCTTGTCCTGGGACTGTGGCGGTTGCTTGGTTTGGACTCCCTGCTCGGGAATCTCCTGCCAGCAGGACGGGAGGAAGTTCCCTGGCCTGTGGTCGCTTCGGTCCTCACCATCGCTCGACTGTGCGAACCATCCAGCGAATTGCACATCGAGAAACAGTGGGGACTCCCGGTACTGGAGCCGCACCAGGTTAAGTAGGAGCTACTCGGCGGTCGTGTATCGAATCACCTCGTTGTAGCGGACGCGGCTGACCTGCAGCGTCTTGGGACCGGCTACGCAGCCGCCGATCACGGTGAGGGCGAGTAGGGACGATCTTGTCGACCACGTTTGGATCGAATCACTCATGGCTTAGCATCCATGACGGCTCAAAACCAATCCAAGTTACCGGCGCGCGGCGCCTCGACGCCAATCCGGGACGCCCGCCGGATTGTACCGTCGCATTCCGGCCGGCCGCAGACTCCGGATTCTCGCCCGCGCTCGAGGAGTTCAGGATGCCGGCCCCGCCGTCCGTGCTCACGTCTACTCGAAGTACGCCTTGGTCACGTAGTTCTGCATCATGCGCCGCGTGCTGAAGAACGAGCCGTTGATGGCGATCGCATGGCGCATGATGCCGACATAGCCAGGGCGGTCGTGGTAGAACAACGGTAGAATGACCTCCTCCAGCTTGCGATAGAGTAAGTCGGCATCGCGCCGCCGGGCCTCGTCGGACGGTGGAACGGACGCCCTGCCGTCGGGGTTGCGTGTCACGGGGTCGTCGCCGATGGCCCAACCGGTCACGCCTTCGATGCAACCCTCCAGCCACCATCCATCGAGGATGCTCAGCGAAGGCACACCGTTGACGGCGGCTTTCATCCCACTGGTTCCGGAAGCCTCCATCGGTGGCTGCGGTGTGTTCAACCAGAGGTCCACGCCGGCCGCCATCAGTTGGCACCGCTCCATGTCATAATTAGGAAGGTACACGGCATGGATCTCAGGACGAAGTGCGCGACACGCACCGACAATCGATCGAATGATCTGCTTCCCTTGACCGTCATGTGGGTGAGCCTTGCCCGCATAGATCAGTTGCAGCGTGCCAACCTCCCGCGATATGCGTTTGAGACGATCGATGTCGGTCAAAATCAGGTCGGGGCGTTTGTAGGCTGTCGCCCGTCGGGCGAAGCCAATGGTGAAGACATCCAGGTCGAACCCAGCGTTCGTGTCCCGATTCACCTCTTCGATCAGGCTACGTTTCGCTGCTAGGTGTGCATTCCATAGCTCGTCGCGTTCGATGGACATCGCATATCGCAGACTGGCCGTGTCCTCGCGCCAACCCGGGACGTGCTTATCGAACAGCGCTGCAATCGGCGGTGCCGTCCAGGTCGTTGAATGGATGCCGTTGGTGATTGCATCGATCGGATAATGCCCGAACATCTGCCGTGAAACCTCGCCATGCCGCTTGGCCACTCCGTTGATGTAGTGGCTGAGGCTGAAGCCTAAGAAGGTCATGTTCAGCACGTTGTCACAGCAAAGCGCATCTTGTCCCTCGGCGGACGCAAGTATCTGGATGAGTTCCGGCTCGAGAACATCGCGAGCGAGATCGATCGGGAACTTGTCGTGCCCGGCCTCGACCGGCGTGTGGGTGGTGAAGACGCACCGGCGCCGGACAGCATCCACAACAGGCTGCTCGGCTGGGCCTGCCTTTTGGGCGGTCGCCTCTTCCTTGAGCAACTCCAGTACCAACAGGGCCGCGTGTCCCTCATTCATGTGGTAGCGTTCGAGCTCACCAAGGCCCAAGGCCCGGAGCATGCGTATTCCCCCGATTCCCAGGACGGCCTCCTGCAGCAGCCGGTAGCGAGAATCTCCTCCATAAAGATAATGCGTGATTGACCGATCGCCTTCGGTATTCTCTGGCAAATCGGTGTCAAGCAGGACGACTGGAACGGTGAAACCAGCGATCCCTACGACGTCGAACTGCCAGGCGGCGATCTGCACCGGGCGACCTCCGAGCGTCAGCGATACTCGAGGCTCAAGTTCTTTCAGATAGTCGTCGAGCGCCCAATCCACGGGTTCCTCGGTCTGGTTTCCCTCAGCATCGAGGCGCTGATAGAAGTAGCCTCGCCGGTGAACGAGCGTCACCGCGATCATGGGCAACTTGAGATCGGCAGCCGCTCGTAGAGAGTCTCCTGCAAGCACGCCGAGCCCGCCGCTGTACGTCGGTATGGCCGGATCCAGGCCGATCTCCATCGAAAAGTAGCCCACGGTTGGCATTGGCTCCATCGCATAACTCCACAACATGACTTGAACACACGCTTTGCCAATTATCAGCCCACCTGTGCCGAAAGGAACAGCTGTTCGCCCATCTGCTGGATCTGGTCCTGCTTCTCCTCGATCTCGTCAATGTGCCGATCCTCGTCAACGAGGATCCCCTCAAGCAGCTCTCTCGTGGCATTATCTGCCACTTTTGTAGCTAGCGAGATCGCCTCGTTGTAGGCCTTGATAGCTTCGGCCTCCGCCCGGTGGTCGCCGTCAAGCTGTTTGGGCACCGTGGAGCCGATCGACAAGCTCCGCAAGTGGTCGACGATCGGCGTTCCCTCCAAGAACAGAATGCGGGCGATCAGCTTCTCGGCGTGCTTCATCTCGTCGATGGCCCGTTTCTGAAAATGCTCATTCAGCTTCTCGTAGCCCCAGTTCTCGCACATCTCCGCATGAACCATGTACTGGTTGATTGCGGTCAGCTCGTCCGCCAGCAAGGAATTCAACGTTTCCAGAAGTTTGTCGTTCCCTTTCATGGGCGTGCCCTTTCTTGAATGAGGTTCCTATCTATCTATCCAGCTTGGCAAACCATCCCCGCCTATCGGTTACGCGGACCGGCACGGACTGTAAGACCAGAATCCCCCGCGGGCAACGCTGCTCTGCCGTCGTCCGCGTGCAAGGGCACGGTGTGCCCGGCGCTACGTTCGGTTGCAGCGTGGTTGCCAAGTAGCCTGTCGAGCGGATGACCGTTCGCGGTCACTCGCTACAGTCTCCATTATTTAGCGCACCTCGGTGCGCTGCGTGTCAGTTCGTGGTCCCGCGGCAACGACTTCCGGCAAAGTGCGGTCGGCAAACTGCTCGAAGTTCTTCTGGAACATGCCGGCGAGTTTCTTGGCTTGTTCGTCATGAGCTTTCGAATTAGGCCAAGTCTTGCGTGGGCTGAGTATGTCCGTCGGCACGCCGGGCACCGCATGCGGGACCTGAAAGCCGAAGTAGGGATCCTTGTCCGTCTCAACGTCTGTCAAAGATCCGGTCAACGCGGCGTTTAGCACCGCTCGTGTGACCGCGATCTTCATGCGCAAGCCAACGCCGTAAGAACCACCCGACCATCCCGTGTTGACCAACCAACAATCGGCCTTGTGTTTGACCAGCTTCGCGGCGAGCAGGGCGGCATACACCGAAGGATGCCTTGCCAAGAATGGGGCGCCGAAACAGGCGCTGAACACGGCAGTCGGTTCGGTCACGCCCGCTTCGGTACCGGCCAGTTTGGCCGTGTAGCCGCTGATGAAATGATACATCGCCTGCTGCGGCGTCAGTCGGGCGATCGGAGGCAATACACCGAAAGCGTCAGCCGTTAGCATCACAACGTTGCGCGGGTGGCCTGCCCTTCCCGAAGGCACGATGTCGCTCAAGTGCGTCAACGGGTATGCCGCCCGAGTGTTTTCCGTGATACTCGCGTCGGTTAACTCGATGTAGCGCGTCGCGGGGTCCATGGCCACGTTCTCCAGGATCGTGCCGAACCGCCGCGTGCACTCGAAAATCTCGGGCTCTGACTCCTTGGAGAGGTTGATGACCTTGGCGTAACA
>CAYOQG010000332.1:0-5353 GCA_964405925.1 uncultured Phycisphaeraceae bacterium
CCTTTAAGGGCCATCCCCGGTCCGCTCGTCCCGGTGACCGCGAACGCACCTGCATACGCCGCCCCGATCGCCGAGGTGACCGCGGCGATCTCGTCCTCGGCCTGAAACGTGCGGACGTCGTAGTTTTTGCGTTTGGCCAGCTCATGGAGAATGTCGCTTGCGGGCGTGATGGGGTAGCTACCGTAGAAAAGTGTTTTTCCGGCACGGCGAGCGGCCGTAATCAGCCCCAGGGCCATCGCCTCGTTACCGCTGACCTTGCGATACCGCCCAGCTGTGATCTTGGCAGGCGGCACGACGTATCGGGCCGGAAACATCTCGGCTGTGTCACCATAAAAGTAGCCCGCTTTCAGTGCCTTGATGTTGGCATCTGCCATGGCCGGCTTGCTGGCGAGCTTTTGTTCGATCCACCGCTGTGTCGGTTCAAGCGGTCGACCGTAGAGCCAATAAACAAGCCCAAGAGCAAAAAAGTTGCGGCAGCGATCGATCTCCCGATCCGTCAAGCCGGTGTCCGCACAGGCTTTGTTTGTCAGCTTGTCGATGGGAACCTTGAAAACCCGGTATCTTTCCAGCTCCCGGGTTTCCAACGGACTCTCCGCATACCCGGCTTTCTCCAGGTTTCGCTTCCCGAACGCGTCCACGTTTACGATGACCGCGCCACCGGGTTCAACGTCGTGCACATTTGCTCTGAGCGCGGCGGGGTTCATCGCAATCAGGGCGTCGACATAATCCCCGGGCGTAAGAACCTTGCGAGCCCCGAAGTTCAGTTGGAAGCTACTAACCCCCGCAGGTGTACCCGCCGGGGCGCGAATCTCTGCCGGGAAGTCGGGCAGGGTGCTGACCTCGTTGCCGAAGATCGCGGATGTGTTCGTCAACTGGGTCCCAGCCAACTGCATGCCCTCGCCAGAATCGCCGCAAAAGCGCACGACGATCTCCTCCAGCTCGATGATCGGACGTGCACGCTCAGACGGCTGTTTTGGCGCAGTCGAGGTAACCATTTGCTTAGTCTCCACAGTGGCTGGTTCTAAATCGGGCGCCAGCCAGACCGCAATCGCCGGATCCGCCCAGCAAATCCGAGTTGATGCCCGAATCGAGTGAACAATCTGTGCTTACTGCAGTCATTCTTGGTCGTCCGTCTTCTTTTTTTTTAGATTTCTCGCTTGCAACCTTAACACTAATGCTTATTATTAGCGATAGAAGTCCGCGTGTCAAGCGGTTTCTCAGAAAAATTTTCCCGATTTTCTGGGGCGTTCGGGCGACGTAGCAGGGAGGGCCGTAGTACACGCCAACATCGTATCAACAGGAGAACTAACGGATGATCACCAAGACCCGTGAGCGCGGGGCAGGGGATGGGCAGATGAGCTGGGCGCCGGACTTGAAAGATCGGACGTTCACGATCTCTCACCTTCAGATCCTTGACGAGCAGGGAAACCTCAACAAGGAACAGGAGCCTGCACTAAGTGAAGACGAGTTGCTTCGGCTCTACCGAGCCATGGTGCTCGCCCGTGCTGTCGACGAACGACTGCTCAATCTGCAACGCCAGGGGCGGATCGGCACCTTCCCTTTGTGTCGGGGGCAGGAAGCTGCTTCCTGCGCACCGGCGCTCGCCATGACAAAGGATGATTGGTTTGTCGGGGCCTTTAGGGAGCTTGGTGGACGGTTAATGCGCGGGGAACCGATCGAGAACGTGTTCCACTTCTTCAACGGCTACGAGGAAGGATCGGTTTTTCCTGGTGGGGAGCGGACGCTGCCAGTCTCCATTATCGTCGGCGCACAGACACTCCACGCCGTGGGCATCGCGTATGCGATGAGAATGCGCGGCGAAAAGGGCTCAGCCGTTGTCTGTTTCTTCGGTGACGGGGCCACGTCAGAGGGTGATTTCCACGAAGCCATGAATTTCGCCTCCGTATGGCAGGTGCCCGTGGTTTTCATTTGTGCGAACAACCAATGGGCGATCTCGGTCCCACGGGAGAAGCAGACCAGGTCGCGCACCCTGGCTCAGAAAGCCATCGCCTACGACATGCCCGGCATTCAGGTGGACGGGAATGACCCACTGGCCATGTATCAGGCGACGAAGGAAGCGCTCGATCGAGCACGTGCGGGCGGTGGGCCGACGTTCATCGAAGCGGTGACCTACCGGCTCAAGATGCACACCACTGCCGATGACCCGACCCGCTACCAGCCGCCCGAGCAACTACAGGCGTGGGAATCTCGCGATCCGCTCCCGCGCTTCAAACGTTATCTGGAAGATAAGGGCCTCTGGGACGATGAGAGGGAGCACGAGCTCGAGGCCGATGTCAAACAACAGACCGAAGATGCGGTTCGGGCCTTCGAAGCCCGAGGCGACTTCAAGCCCGACGCCCCGTTTGACCATGTCTTTGGCACGCGGCACTCCCGGATCGAGGAGCAGCGGGCTGAGTTTCTGGAGAATCTGAAGCGAGAGAACTGCAATGTCTAAGATGAACATGGTGCAAGCGATCAACCTGGCTCTCGATGAGGAAATGGCCAGAGATGAGAGCGTGGTCGCTCTTGGACAGGATATTGGCAAAAACGGTGGCGTGTTCCGGGTGACCGACGGACTTTACGAGAAGTATGGTGAGGACCGCGTCATCGACACACCCCTGGCAGAGTCGGGCATCTTGGGGACCTCGATCGGTATGGCGATCGCGGGGCTGCGCCCCGTGGCGGAGATCCAGTTCTCGGGATTCTCGTACCTGATGCTCGGTCAGCTCGAAGGCCACGCCTCGCGAATGCGCGCCCGGACGCACGGCAAGTTCACCGTCCCATTGGTCGTGCGCATGCCCTACGGCGGGGGTGTTCGGGCTTTGGAGCACCATTCCGAAAGCAAGGAAGCTACCTACGCCCATATCCCCGGGGTGAAGGTGGTTATCCCCTCCACACCGAGCAACGCCCGCGCCCTGTTGGTCTCAGCGATCCGCGACCCGGACCCGGTCGTCTTCATGGAGCCGAAACGCTCGTATCGCGCCTTTCGAGAGGAGGTCACCGAGGAGTTGGTGGCGATCGAGATTGGCAAGTCACAGGTTGTCCAGGAAGGGACTGACGTTACAGTGATCTCGTCGGGGGCGATGATGCGCCCCACCCAACAGGCGATCGCGGAGCTCGGGCCGCGGCGTAACATGAGTATCGAGCTGATCGACCTGCTCACGATCTCACCGCTCGACACTGAGACGATGACGACATCCGTCCAGAAGACCGGGCGATGCGTGGTGGTGCAGGAAGCCCATCGGTCTTTCGGCCCTGCCTCGGAGATCATCGCCACGATCAATGACAAGATCTTAATGTATCTCGAGGCGCCGGTGCGAAGGATCACGGGGTACGACCTGGCGACGCCTTACTTCGGCCGTGAGAATGACTATTTGCCGAGCACGTGCCGGATCTGCAAGGCCATTGAGGAAACCGTCGACTTCTAGGAGAACACCGTGTACGAGTTCAAATTGCCCGACCTGGGTGAGGGCGTCCACGAGGGTGAGATCCTAAAATGGCACGTCGAGCCGGGTACCCCGATCAAGGAGGATGATCCGCTCGTCGATGTCGAGACCGACAAAGCCGCCATCACCATCCCCTCCCCCCGAAGCGGCACCATCGTGTCAATATCAGGGAACGTTGGTGATACCGTGCTGGTTGGGGATGTAATCACGGTCATCGATGACGGTGAGAGCCCGGCCGCGCCGGCGGTCAGCGCAGCCAAGACAAAACCAACGGCGGATGTAACTCCCGCGGTCGCAGCTAAGGCACAAGCCGGAGCGACGAAGGACAAGACCCCGGCACCGACAACAGCAGTTGGAAGTCCGTCCGCGGTTTCCGCACCGGCTGCATCTTGGGGACCGGTCATCGCCGCACCGGCAACGCGGCGACTTGCCCGCGAGCTAAATGTTGACATCCATCAGGTGCCACCGACCGGCCCTGCCGGTCGAATCACACCCGAAGACATCAAGCGTTTCGCGGACAAGGGCCCAGCGCCGCCCACCCCCGAGGCCGAGACACCCCAAAAGCGAGAGCGACGGGCCGAGGCCGACGTAGCTGCCGCAGCCGCCCACGCCATTCCGTTTTTGGACATTGAACCGCTGCCTGATTTCACGCAGTGGGGTCCTGTCGAGGTGGAGCCGCTCCGCTCGATTCGGCGGAAGGTGGCCCACAAGATGGTCACCTCCATGGTCCTAGTACCGCACGTCGCTCACATGGATGACGCCGACGTGACTCTCCTCGAGGAGTTCCGCAAACGCGAGAGGGACCGCCGCGAATGTCAACCCGGTGGAAAGCTCACCCTGCTGCCGTTCGTGGTCAAGGCAGTGACCGCGGGGCTTCGGGCGGCACCGGCCTTTAACGCTAGCCTCGACCCCTTCAACGAGCAGATCGTCTACAAGAAGTACTACAACATCGGCGTCGCCGTGGACACCGGACGCGGGCTTGTTGTCCCCGTCATCCGCGACACCGACCGCAAGAGCATCCTTCAGATTTCGAGAGACATCGAGGAAGTTGCGGCAAAGGCCCGAGAGGGCGAGCTAGCTGTCGAGGACCTTCGTGGTGGCACGTTCACGATCACCAACGTTGGGCCGCTCGGCGGGACCGCCCTGATCCCGACGATAAATTACCCGGAGGTGGCGATCCTGGGGATGGGTCGTGTGCAGGAGAAACCGGTCGTGGTGGATGGTCAGATCGTGATCCGTAAGATCCTACCGCTGACCCTGGCGTTCGATCATCGCATCGCCGATGGTGCGGACGCGGCACGGTTTGTGACCGAAATGGTCAGGCAATTGTCGGATCCGAACCTCTTGCTGCTGGAAACGTGATTCGACTCCTGATCTGCCAGTAGTTTCGCCGGAGGCATCATCGTGGTTGTGGGAAGCCTGCGTCAGGAAACCGAAGTCGTGGTGATCGGGTCTGGACCTGGTGGATACGTCGCTGCCCTGCGAGCTGCCGACCTTGGCAAGGACGTGACACTCGTCGAGGAGCGCGACCGCCTTGGTGGAGTCTGCCTGCTCGAGGGATGTATCCCCTCGAAGGCCCTGATCCACATCGTCGAGCTTGCATCCGCCGCACGGGACGCAGCCAAGGCAGGCCTGACCTTCGAGAACCTCACGATCGACCCTCGCGCCCTGCGCGAATGGACGGAGTCGGTGATCGAGGGCCTGACCGGCGGCATCCGTGGGTTGCTGAAGAAACGCAGCGTCGAGGTCATCCACGGAAGGGCGAAATTCGACGGACCCAAGTCATTGATCCTCGAAGGTTCCGATACCGCCGGGATCGACTTCCGCCAGTGCATTATTGCCACCGGATCGCGGATCAACGAATTGCCGGAGGCATACGATCTGCCCGTCTGGACGTCGGCGGAGGC
>CAYOQG010000333.1:0-5298 GCA_964405925.1 uncultured Phycisphaeraceae bacterium
ACCTCCTCCGGAGAGCACTCGAGACGGCCCCCCACGCCCGCTACAAGACCGTCGACGAGCTGGTCGCAGCGGCGGTAGTGGTGGAGACGGTTCGGAACAGCCTTGCGGGCTTCAGTGCAAAGAGTCTCGAAGGCGCTGCACGGTTGGGGGCACCGGACCGGGCTGCGTCTCCGATGCCCTCGCCGAATCCGCCACCACCCCCGCCGGGTTTGGGGCAACAGGCTCGGCGCCCGCAGGGACCATTGCCCTACGCACAACCGCTCGGGAGCGATGTCGCGCTTTCGAAGCGGCTTCAGAAAAAGATGGACCGCATCTCGCAGAAGATGGAAGCCAAGGTGGCGAAGCTCGAGGGTCGACGGCCTCGCCGCACGCCTCCCCGCTTTGCCAAAACGCCGTCACCGCCGGGGGCGCCGGATCGTGCAGATGTGGCGTTGATCTCCACTTCCGATCGCCGCAAGCGAATGGTTCTTTGTGGACTGCTCTCTATCGGCCTCGCCGTTGGTCTTGGGATCTTGATCGGCAATGCCCAGGGAAGCGAGGAATACGGTGTGAGCGCCGGCCTCCTGACCGTGCTGATGTCCGGCGGCATTTTGCTGGGCCGACGTCTGATCAGTTGGTTTGGCGTGTTGTACGGCCCCAGGTGGTCACAACACCTGATCACGCTTTGCGCTTGTGCTCCGTTGACGGCGATGGGGAGTGCTCCCGCCATCGATCAGCACGGCGAGAACGGTGTCGCGATTTTTCTCGGTCTGCTCGTTGTTGCCCTGTTCTACAAGCATGACAAGGACCGTGACTACTCCGGTGAGATCCGCTTCGGCTCTGCGTTGTGGACCGCGATCTGGGGGCTGATCTGTACAAGCATCATGGCCGGCATCCTCGACGCCGACGTCGAAGAGGTGATGTTCATCGGTGCGGGTGTGGCTGGGGCGGTCAGCCTGATCGTCCAGTCGACGACGTGGTGGCGGCCTGGGCAGACGTCTCGGGCGTTGGGTCACCATGGGCGTGGTCGTCAAGAAGCGTGGGAACCGCATCAGGAAGCCGTCGTCGCACCGGATCTCCCGGCACCCCCTCCGACGCCACAGGACGTCTACGGGGAGCCTACCGGGTTCCCCATGGATAGCGGGCTTACGACCGACGTTGCGCCCGGCGGAACGAAGCAGTTGCGCCTGCGATGGGGGATCACCCGTGCATTCTGGGGATTAATGGCCTTTGTACTCATGGGCGGGGCGATCGTGACTTTCTTGGTGCCGCTCGTCGCCCGGCACGTGAGTCACGACGATGTCACCATTGCGATCATCACATGCACCGGCTGTTTCTCATTCATGATTTTCGCCCTCTGCAAGACAACACCTGTCAAACGTGACGGTTTCTGGCGGGAGACGGTGAGGCCGTTCTTGGTCTCCCTGATGATGTTTGGCATGGGTGGAACGATCACCGGAATATCATGTCAATGGGGCTGCAGCCCCGACGACGCCCGGGTTGGTCTCCTGGGCGGACTGGTCATGTGCTCCCTCGGGTTCCTCTTGCTGCTGTTGTTCACCGGCCGAAAACGGCGGCAGCCGAAGGCGTTCGTGCTGGACGGCGAGGATCGTGAAGCGGCACCGGGAGGTGTAATCCCGCCGATCGCAGAGGCGCCAAGAATCGAAAGAGCAGCGGCCATACCGCCAGCTGAGAACGGATTCGAAATTGCTGCCCCGGCCGGTGCGGTGAGCACCGCCCTGGCTCCGCACCGCGGGGTAACGGTCCTTGTGCTGGGCGTCCTGGGGATCAATCTCTTCCCATTGGGCATCGCTGCTTGGATCATGGCGCACAATGACTTGGCGGAGATGGACGCAGGGCGGATGGACCCGAGCGGGCGAGGCCTCACTTCAGCGGGGAAGACCTGTGGGATCATCGGTGTGGTAATGGTGATCGTCGGCGGATTCGTGGGCAGCGTTATCGCCATCGCCGCCTTGACGGGAGCCATTCATTGATCCGCGTAGACGCCGCAGAGAAGAGAAGGCCCGTAGGTTGGTTCAGTGAGGACACCCGATAGCGCTTCATCCATGGAAATGCGATGGCAATCACCCCATTAAGCTGGACGCTGATCGCTCTAGGCGGCCTTGTTGCCGTGGCGGGATTGGCCCTCTTCGCTTCTCTGATGCGTCAAAAGGCGATTGCAGCTACGTTGGCTTTGGCCCTGATTGTGCCCGCACTCGCCGGAGCCTGGCTAATCCTCGCCCAAGGTCGGATGAGGGGACCATCCTCGCGTTGGATCACACACCGGGGTGCGTCTGATGCTGAAGGGAATGCTCCGTTCTCTTTCGGCGGCGCGGAAGCCGAGTTCAGGCACGAACTCGAAGAGAGCAGAAAGAATCACCGCGACGTCTCAGAACTCGTTTCGGCGGAAATGCGTCGCGCGGAGCTTTACAAGCTCGAAGCGGAAGCGCTTGCACGCACACACGATAGCCTGGTGGTCTCCGAGGATGGATCCGTGGTCGTGCTCGCTCCCACGCCCCCGCCCCCGTCGGTGCCAATTGAGGCGGTCGGGCCGGCGACGGTTCATACCTTGACGCGCCAGTACCTGAGAGAGCCGTGGATGGGGCGCTGGGGGATCGTCCGCGGGGGGCTTGTGTGGAATCTTGTCACGGGATTTTCCATCGCCGCCCTCCTCTTTGTTGCGTACGTCTTTCTGGATGCAAGCACACGAGGCCATTTCACCTGGTCGCTTCGCATTCTGTCGGTGCTGGTGCTCGTCGGCATCTTCGCCACGATGGCCGCTTTGCGCTTAGGCCTATAGCAAACCGGCCCAACTCGCCGTAACATAAACGACCACACGGCAACCGGGCCTGTGCTCTCGCTGCTCCAAAAGCGGGGCGACGATGAGTTCATGGCTCGGGCTGAGCGATCGGACGAGGCAATGGAACCGGGCTCAAGTGCAGATCAGTTTCTCGTCAAGCAGATTCGCAAAGGGAGTCAACCTGCCTGGCGACAGCTCATCGACCGCTACTCCGGCCGCCTGTTCGCCTTTGCCCGAGCCCGAACGGCGAGTCTCAGCGATGCCGAAGACCTGGTCCAGGAGACGTTTGTCGGGTTCCTTCAATCCGTTGGGCATTACGACCCCACGCGTTCACTCGAGACCTATCTGTTCACCATCCTCCGCTACAAGCTCTACGATTTGCTCAGGCAGCGCAAACCGAACGTCATCTCTGAACCGTTCAATGCCGAGGGGTGGTGGGATCACGTCGTACCCGGCTCGTCGGAGACCCCTAGCGGAGTGGCTGTCCTGGCAGAGGCGCAGGTCCAGCAGGAGCAACTCCTCGTAGGCGTACTCAGGGAACTGATCGCCGAACTGCGCGATCGCGACGCGTTCAACGACTTGCGGGTGATCGAGCTGACGTTCTTTGCCGGGCGACGGAATCTGGACATCGCAGAACTGCTCGACATGGATCAAAAGGCCGTCGCTGGCGTCAAGTTTCGAGCGATCCAGAAGCTCCAAAAATACCTCGGACAACGCGATCCGGAAGCCCTCGCTTGCCTAGACGAGACCCAGGCGGACGTGACTGTCGCCCGTGTTTGGCGGGAGCATCGGCTCACCTGCCTCAAGCGCAGCACGCTGGGGTCATATCTGCTCGGTGTTCTCGACGAGCCCTGGCGAAGTCACACCCAGTTCCACCTTGACGTGACCGGCTGCCCCATGTGCATTGCCAATCTCGCCGACCTCGAGGCTGAGGAAGACGACTTGACACCCGCTGACACGGAGCGAATGTTCGCATCCAGCGTGGGCTTCCTCAGGAAGACCCGACCATGACACGTCGAGTCGGCATCCGTCCCTGCCGCTTGTTCCGCGAAAGTACCCGACGACTCGTGCGTGAGTTCGGAACGTCCAAATGAGCAGCGGGACTAAGCCAACCCATTCGTATCGCGGGTTCGAGCAGGGCCCCATTCGACCGCCTAGCGAAGCCCGTAGTCTTCTTGTCCGCGTAACGAGAAACTGTCCCTGGAATCGATGCACCTTTTGTCCCGTCTACAAGGAAACGACTTTCTCGTTTCGGCCCGTCGAGCACGTCAAACGCGACATCGACACGGTGTACATGCACGTGGAGAAGGTGCGCAAGCTGGGAGATTCTTCAGATGTTGTTGAGCCTGCGCTCGTACAGAGGCTCGTAGCTGAAGTAGAGCCGGAGGAATCGCAAGCTTTTGCGGCCACTCTCCAGTGGCTTCTGGCTGGCGGGAAGAAGTCGGTCTTCCTGCAAGATGCAAACTCACTCGCTGCAAGAGTTGTGGACTTGGTGGATATCCTGAAACACCTCAAGGCGAAGCTTCCATTCGTACACCGTACGACATCCTACGCCCGTGCGCAGACCCTCGCCGCCCGAAAAGAGAGCGATCTGAAGGCCATACGGGAAGCCGGTCTCGATCGCATCCACGTCGGACTGGAATCCGGCTCTGACGAGGTTCTCCAGAAAGTCAAAAAAGGGGCGACAAAGAAACAACACCTCATGGCTGGGCTCAAAGTCCAAGAGGCTGGAATGGAGCTCTCGGAATATGTCATGCCTGGACTGGGGGGAAGATCCCTTTCCGAGGCTCACGCCCTCGAGACAGCCGATGCCCTCAACCAGATCAATCCGGATTTCATCCGCCTGAGGACCCTGGCTATCCCACCTCGGGCTCCGCTCTTTGAAGAATGGAAAGCAGGCCGCTTCGAAAAATGCACGGATGTGGAGGTCGTGCGGGAGATCCTGACCCTCATCGAGAACCTCGACGGGATCACCAGCGTGATCAAGAGCGATCACGTGCTGAACCTGTTTCCCGCCCTGCAGGGTCGGCTCCCTGACGACAAGGAGCGGATGACGGCCATGCTGCGGGACTTTGTGGCCATGGATCCCGAGCAACAGAGGTTGTTTCAAATCGGCAAGCGACTCGGCATTTTGTCACGCCTGCGCGATTTGGACGATGCTCAGAAGCTCGCCCAAGTGGAGCACGCCTGCCGTCAGCTCGGCGTCACATCCGAAAACGTCGATGAGATCACCGATCACATCATGACAACGTATGTGTGACCGCATGGCGTTTCCGCACGTCGAGGTGTTGCCTTGCTGTGCGCAGTACACGCGGGTAGCAAGCGGGCCGCCCGTGGTGGGCGGCCCGGTAGTGCGCATCGGTCATCTACGGCTGGCGATTACTTGCCTTCGCCACGCATGCGTTCCGGTTTGCCAACAGTGATTGTCTGCGCCCCCTCGGTAAAGAAGCCAATGCCCTGGTTACCACCATCCTTCATGAACGAGGAATTGTCTGCCACACGAACGCTCACCTCAAACG
>CAYOQG010000334.1:0-5232 GCA_964405925.1 uncultured Phycisphaeraceae bacterium
TTGACCGATCACCTGTCCACTCTCCGCCGCCGGAGTCTGCTGCAAGCCTGTTGCAAATATGGCGAGGTAGACCGATCCAAGACGCGTGTTCCTTAGCATGATTGCCCCTCCCGCCGAGAGACCAAGACGAAACCCGACTCTCCCGAAGAACTTGATTGCTCCTAAAGATCAGTATACGCAGCCGCACGAGGCGACGCCTAGGCCCAAAGGCGGCGCGCCCGGAGGGTTTTCGAGAAGCGGGAGCCGATCTCGGCTTCTCGGGACCGGCCCGGCCGTCCGGGGTCTGCTTCTTGGCGGCCCCCAGCTCGTGCTCGACGAAAGCGAGTCCGCCAACCCGGTTTGCCGCAACGGCCACTTCCTCAACTACTCGGACGCAGTCGGCACGTTTATTACGTTGCGTCTGCCAAAATCCCTGCTCGCAAAGGATACGGTTTGTCGGGCCCGTCGCGGACCCGCCTCCCTTCTGATTCCCCGCCGGGTTCTTTGTCGCTCCGTGGCTTTATCATCCGCGGCCGGCTGCTGGTATAACATGAGGCCTTTTCGGGTTTGTGTGTTTCGGCTTCACGATTACACCGGACCGGAACTGTGCTTCAGGAGGCTACGTCATGCAGGATGTGACGACGACCATTGGCGAATTGACCAAACTGGTGGATGACTTTGTGGCGGAGCGGGATTGGCAGCCGTTCCATGATCCGAAGAATCTGTCGACGTCGATAGCGATCGAGGCCGCCGAACTGATGGAACATTTCCAGTGGCTTCGCAGCGATCAACTCTCAACGATTCGCGACGATACAGAGGCTATAAAGCAAATCCGTGAGGAGATAGCTGACATCATGGCCTACGTGTTGTCGTTCGCCAGCACGATGGGTATCGACATCTCCTCTGCCCTAGAAGACAAGATGAAGAAGAATGCTGTCAAGTATCCCATCGAGCGTTTTCGCGGGCGGTTTAAGTAGCGTGTTGTCGTGCCGGAAGGACGTGCAGACCCTTCTTGACATTCGTCAGACGTACGGAATATGGAATCCTGGATGCTGAATGTGGAACCGGACGGTATGCGGCTGTTTCAGCGTTCCACATCGCGCATTGCGCCTACTGACCGATTGTGACTGGTCCGGCGAGGGGTGCGCGGAGGGTTACGGGTTTTTGAAAAACGCCCGTTTCGTGATACGCCCCTGGGCGGATCAGTACGATGTCACCACCGCGCGGGTTAGCAGCCCCGATGCCCGCTGCGATCGTCGGGTATGGGGTGTATGTCCCGACGGCGTCGGGTGGCAGGCGAAGCAGATCACCGCCGACGAAATAGGTAACGCCCGTGCACACCCCGGCCCGGTTGTATCTCGCGTTGCTCGCGTACCAGTCTATTTGACCCTCGGAAAGGGTGAGGTCGTCGATGTCGATGCAGTGATAGCTCATCAGGTTGTTGAGCATGATGTCGATCATCTCGGGTGCCCAACTCTCGGCCAACGCTTTCGCTCTGGTGTTGGCCCCTTTGCAGCAACAACTTTCCTCGTTCCCGTCGTCGATGCAGGCCATCACCCATTGAAACCAGTAGGGATCGGTCGGGCAGTCTGCACCGGGGTCGGCGTCGATCGGCGTGTCCGGAACAAGATCGCCGAACGGGGTGCGGTGGTCCCAGGGGTGTTTCAGGTTGAAGTAGTGTCCGAGCTCGTGCGGTACGCCTGACACCGGTCCGGCGTTGGCACACAGCACGACAATGCCACGATCGTGTCCGTTAATGGGAGGTGCAGAAATCGGGCTCTGTGCCCATCCGTTGCAAATTGGATTGAGCTCGGTGCCGCTGGCAATGGCGACGACGTAGATGTTGATCGCGTCATCCCGCCATTGGAACTGGGCAGGGTGGTTCCGAGCATCGACTTCGAGCCAGTCGATCTCACCCTGGCAGTAGCGGTCACAGTCAGCCTCACCGCTTGCGCACGGTGGGTCGTCGTCGCAATCATGGTGCGAAAGACATCGCCCAAAACCGTCGATGCCGCCACGACCGTTGGCGCATCGCTTTTTGGCGTCCACGCAGGTGCCCGCGCAATCGGCTTCTCCACTCGTACATGGCGGATCGTTGTCACAGTCGTCGCTGTCTCGGCAGGCGCCGGCGCCGTCGATACCGCCGTGCCCGTTGGTGCAGCGGCGGTCCTCGGCGATGATGTGATACTGTGAGGCTCCGGATACGTCGCCGTCAAAGTCCGGGTCCAGGTATCGGAATCCGCGTCCGAGCCGCTCGTGAATAGCGTTCGCCACGTTGATTGCGTTTTCCCACTCAGCCGGGTCGGCCCACGTTCCGGCCGGCCGGTTGTCGTTCTCATCAAGAATGAGCTTGACGGAAAGCCGGACCCCGATCGTTTGGGCTCGGGCCGGGATCGTGAACAGGCAGGCGAGAATGGCGATTCCAACGAGCGGCTGTCGGATGTCTCCCATGATGACCCTACTCCTGCTCCACTCTTCGGCTGGCGTGGCCGCGCTCAATTACTGACCGATCACCACAGACCCCGTCCCCCAGGGGGTCAGCACCGCCGGCTTGCCCATGATGATCCTCTCCGAGTAGTTGGCCGGGGCGATATACACGTTGCCGTGGGGCATGACAGCTGCGTGGCCCTCTGACGCGGTGTTCCACGGGCAACCGGCCGAGCCGTTCTCACAAGTAGTGCTGGACCGGTTGACATAGACAAGATCTCGCGGCTCATTGGTCAACGTAACCACCGAGCTGCTTTCATCCGCCCACTCGATCCCGATCAGGACGTCGTTCGATGCATCGTAGTAGGACTCACCGGGGCGCCACATCGATCCTTCGTCGTTACAGATGTTGTTGCCGTCAACGTCGAACATGTTCGCTGGGATCGATCGACGCTCGTCGACGTGGTGAATGGCCACAACGGCATCGGGCAGGTTGTCGTCGTACCCCGTCAGACAACGTCGTTCAATGCTGTAGTAGATCGGATCGAGGGGCGACAACATCAGACGCGCCCACAGGTACTGGCCTTGCGGTGGCACCCGAACCAGGTCGTGCAGCCACACCCTGGAAGCGGTCGGCGTTGACCACGGCACGGTGTAGCGATGGAGCGGGTGAATCCATCCGAGGCGGTCTTTGTGATAGGCAATCGTGTGGACACCGTGCGGCGTGTTCGTCCTAGGGTCCAAAATCGTACAAGTGCCACAGCCAAGGCCCATCAAATCCCAGATCGACTCGTATTCGACCCCGCACCCGGACGAATGCGGCAGGCCAAACGCGTGCCCCAGTTCATGGGTTATGACGTCGTGACCCTGGAACCCGCCGTCACCGAGCCAAACGACGCCGAACGGGCGGGAAGGCTCGCCGCTTAGTGCAAGCGACGGACGCCCGCCCCAAGCGCAGCAATCCAACGGGCCGTTGAAGATGAGAACCATGCCCTCATAGGGCCTGAAGTCGATCACCGGCAAAGTCAGGTTGAGAGCGTCCCACAGCAGCAGGTCGAGATTTACATCAGCGTTGTCGGTGTCGCCGATGATCCCGTATTCGACGGGAATACGGGGTAGCGTGAACCACCAACGGAAGATGGTGCTGCCAGCCATGTTGGCTGTGTTGTAAGAAAGCTCGCGGTAGAAAGGGTCCATCCCATATTCACCGACTGCTTGCTCCTCAAACCAGTCGAACGACTCGTCGACCGGATCGGGATTGTCGGCGAATTTGAAAAACAGCCAGATGAATGGCTGTGACCCCGAGATGTCGCGCGCTTTCGGGTTGCGCAAGGCGTCTTTGGTCCGGGTGATCGTGTCGACAACCAGGGTCGGCCGGCGGGTCGACTTCGTGCGGCCTTTAACGACCACCTCCGTTCCGTCAAGAGCTGACAGGCCGCCAGCGGCCTGTAGAACGTCCTCTTCGACTGTCAGCTCCCAGGCCTCGCTGTGGTTGTGTATGAGCCAGACGGTGTGGTGTGGTGCGACCGCCGACTGCCCTACCGGATCACCCCAAGCAACCATCAACGTTCCAGTCAATTCGATTGGGCCCGTGTCGGTTGCTTGCGGCACTGGGCTGCCGGCGTGCACGGTGGACGCTATCCCGGCGGCCAATACGAGGCCGAGAAAGACCCTGTGGACCGTTATTCGTTGCACACTCTGCATGGCTGTTAGTCTCCGATCACGACAGCCCCTCGGTTCGCCCTCAGGGTGACGCGCTTTGTCACTTGCAGGTTCTCGGGATAGGTTCCCGTTCGCACCAGGACAATGTCACCACCGTCCTGGTTCGCTCGGTTGATCCCGGCCTCGACCGTCTGGTAGGGGTCGTAGCTATACCCGCTGAACGGTGGGGCGTTGCTTCGCCAATCCACGAAATAGGTGAATCCGCTGACATCGCTGTAACGATACCGGCGGGTGGCGTCGGTCCAGCGATCGAGCTGCCCCTGCGTGAGTCGCATGTTGTCGATGGTGATCATCTCTTCGCCGAGGGCGACGCAGTCTGTGGCGCCGTTGTACCCCATGACGTTGTATCGAATGTCCTCGAATTCCTGCTGCGTCCAGCCCTCGGCAGCGGCTTTGGCAGTCAGATTGTCGATCTTCCGCGAGCAGCAGCATTCGTCGGTTCCGCCGGGCGTGCAGCTAAACGCCCCAATACACTGGTTCGGATCGGCATCGACTCGCGTGTCCGCCACGTAGTCCTCACCCCACGGATGGTAGAGATCGAAATAGTGCCCCGGTTCGTGCGTCCAGATGATCTGACGCGCATCCGGGTCGGAGCCGTTCACATTGGCCGAGAAATAGACGATCCGATAGCCGGCGTCTTGTGGATTGGATGCTATCGTCCCCGCGGCCGCGCAGCAGTTGACGATGTAGACGTTGACTGCGTCATATCGCCATAGGTATCCGCTGGGATTGGCTTCGGCTGCATCTTCGAGATCCCAGTTGGTGACGCCATCGCGAAGCTCGAAAAACTGGCTGGACCCGGGGGCCGTCGACTCCGATACCTCGCCGATATCTCCGACGATGACCCATCGGTAGCCGCGCTCCCATCGCTGCATGGCCCGGTTGCCGGCGTCAATCACGTCGCGGATGTTCTGCTCATCGGCGTAGTAGCCCTGTGGACGATGGCCAGCTGCATCGAGGATGTACTTAATGGACAAGCGCACGTCGATCTGGGCCTCAACGAGTGAGCCCGTTGATATGACGACCACGAGAGCGACGGCGCCGCTTAGCATTTGTCTGGAAGGCATGTACGCCTCCTTTCCTGGCGCAGCGGCCGTGTTACTG
>CAYOQG010000335.1:0-2678 GCA_964405925.1 uncultured Phycisphaeraceae bacterium
AGCCCGAGCCGGACCGCAACTTGTGTAGAAGAACGAGGGCATCGCCCTGGGGAACCGAGCCAATACACAATCCACGCCCTGAAAGGGCACCATACCCTCCCCCCTTGCCAAGGGGGGATTCACGGGCCCTCCCTGGTCAAACCGGCTGCTGTCGGAATCAAGAACCTCCCCCCTCGGAAAACTCTCGGGACCATCCTGGCCCACCCACACCCCGCTCGCCCAGACACACGAACCACCGGTGGCCTCCGGGTGACACCCCGGCAACGTCCGAGACTCGTTGACACCACCCTGACCACCGCCGCCGCGATCAGAACTGCGACAGTCATGGAGCGGTCCAGTCCCGACGTCGCACGACACGAGTGAACGACGTACGCCCGCGTCCGTCCGACGTAGCACTGAATACCGCTCCCCCATCGCCAAGGGGGATTGTGGTGGGTCCGACCGATCAGACCGACTGCTGTCGGGATGAAGAACCTCCCTCCTCGGAAAGCTCTTGGCATCATCCTGGCCCACCCACAGCCCGCTCGCCCAGACACACGAACCATGCAAGCCGTGGTCACACGCCTGCGGCCGGCCCAAGCGACCTGGGGTTCCCTTTGGTGGACACGCGCTCGCCGAACATGGTAGACTCTCCCGGGGGTACAGGCCCGCAAAGCTGCCCGCTACATGCTGCGCTGGCTCCCCACGACCGGCGAGAACGCCCGTCGACGGAAACGGCAGGTGCGACGATTGACGCCTGATCCACGTATACGATATCGAAACCACAGACCCCCAATGGACGTAAAAGACATGCTCTTCAACTTGCGCAGTTGCGACCCGGAACGAGACGTTCTGTTTTATTCTGAGCACCAGGGAATTCTGCCTTCCAGGAATGCTTTCAGGCTCTTGGGTACCAATGAGTTGGGTGGACAGAAGCATGTAAAACAAGGTCTGAAGACGGCATCCCGTGTCTGAAACTGCGCGAGACTGAGTGTTCGGCGCCTCAAGTGTCCATCGAGATTACTTTGGACCTCTTGCCTGACTGGGCAGCGTCCTCTGGAAGAAATGATGTGTGCGAAGTCGTCAACCTGCGAGTCTGCATACCTCGCTTCCGCTCGTGCGATACTCGCCCGGGCTGAGGCAGAGCGAGATGTTTCCCACGCAGGACTGCGTGGAGCCGCTGTCGAAGAATTGCTCGCGGAGTTCCTCGGCAAGCACCTACCACGCCGGTTCGAAGTCTTGCGTGACGGGTTAGTTCTCGGCGCAGACGATTCCTACAGTTGCGAAACCGATCTCATTATACATGATTCGGAGATGGGGAGCCCTGTTCCGTTGGTCACCCCGGTCATCACGCCCGAGGCAGTCGTCGGTACCGTGGAGGTCAAGACGACACTCCGTTCCGCGGACATTGGCAAAACGATCAGCGCGGTCGCCCGCGTCAAGAACCTGCCCCAACGTGCCAGTCACCTTGGCAAGATCGATCCCCACGATGGTGTTGTCGCTCCACTCAGCGCCATTTCGTCATGGCTGAAGCAGTCAACACTGCTCAGCCTCTGGAGCAAATCACCGCTTTCCACCATTGCTAAGTCTTGGCACCGCCATTATCTGGACGTCCCATTCGGATACCAGATCGACTCGATCGTGTGCCTCAGCCGTGGGGTGGTGAACCTCGCCTGTGCTCATCCAGAGAACCGGTATGCGCCAAACTGCCTATCACCTGTTCCTTGCGTCACACCGGGTATTGACGATCCCGACGGCCCGAGCATCCTGCTGTGGCCGTTGATCACACGGAGACACTGGAGGCGGGATGTCAACATCGCCATTGGCCCAAGAGTCCCGTGGTCCAAGGGATCCGCGGTCTTCATGGCTGTGACTGAGTGTGGCGAGTCGGCACTCGGCATGTGGTTCCGTCTGTTGCTGGACTTTCTCGCCAGCCAAGTTCACTTGCGGGAGAACCGCTCGATCGCTCGCCCGAAGCTTGACGCGACTTTCCCCTTCCGAGAGTTTAGCGCGATTCCGCTGGCCATCGCCGCAGACGCCGACCGGGTAACCGCCGGCGACAGAGATTACGTCCTTGCGGCTGTACGTGTGTTGCTCGATTTCCAGGAGGCAGACAGGTCTTGTCTCTGAACGCACAAGACGAGGGTCCGAAAGCGAACAAGCGCCTGCCCCACCCCCGATTCATCGCGCACGCGCGAATGATCGCGCCCCCGCCCCGCGTTCCCTGTTCCCCGTTCCTCCGACGTTTCGCTATTCGCTATTCGACATTCGCCATTCCTCCAGCGCGCGCCCGCAACGCGCCAATCAGTCGATCACCCCGCACGTTATCTCTTTGGGCAAGCGACTGCGCCCGCGCCGCTCCTATGCGCCGGGAATACCGGGCCGGTGATCGCCGCGACGGGAAGGAGGCGAAAACGCAAGAAAAAAAGTCACCAAGCGAACTCACCAAGTCGCGTGGGTGCCATGCCCAAGCCCGGTGAACACGGGCGCGGACGTGTTCTGTTCAGCAAGCGAGGGAAAAAGGCGAAAACGCAAGAAAAAAAGTGACAAAACGAACCCAAAAAACAGCACTGGCGCTATCGAAAACGCGGTTCCGCTCCGAAAAACGAACCCGAACGAACCGAGTTTTGTGTGTTATGTCGAACGCCTGGCCGCTTCCTCACGGGCGCGGTACTGATTTGGGCGTCTGGCCGCTTCCT
>CAYOQG010000335.1:2778-5199 GCA_964405925.1 uncultured Phycisphaeraceae bacterium
GGGCGCGGTACTGATTTGGGCGTCTGGCCGCTTCCTCACGGGCGCGGTACTGATTTGGGCGCCTGGCCGCTTCCTCACGGGCGCGGTACTGATTTGGGCGTCTGGCCGCTTCCTCACGGGCGCGGTACTGATTTGGGCGCCTGGCCGCTTCCTCACGGGCGCGGTACTGATTTGGGCGCCTGGCCGCTTCCTCACGGGCGCGGTACTGATTTGGGCGTCTGGCCGCTTCCTCACGGGCGCGGTACTGATTGGGGAGCAACGGCGACAAAGCGACGGAGCCACGGAGCGACGAAGGAGTGTCATCGTAACACGTCGCGCATGGTGTAGAAGCCGGGTGGTTTGTTGATGATCCAGGCGGCGGCTTTGAGGGCGCCGGCGGCGAAGGTGTCACGGGAGTGGGCGTTGTGACGGATGGTGATCGTCTCACCGGGGCCGGCGAAGTGGATCTCGTGCCAGCCAATGCCATCGCCCATGCGGACGGCGTGGACGCCGATCTGTCGGGGCGGTTTCTCGCCGGTGTGGCCTTGTCGGCCGAAGACGACGTCTTCGTCTTTCGATCGACCGGTCGCTTTGACAATCTCCTCGACGAGTGTCAGGGCTGTGCCGGAAGGGGCGTCCACCTTGCGTCGATGGTGGGACTCGACAATTTCAACGTCGTATGCGTCACCCAGCCCCTTCGCCAGAGGGCCGACGAGCCGCAGGATCGCCTGGATCCCGAGGCTGAAGTTGGACGCCTTGAGAATGGGGGTGCTGCGAGCGACATCGTGCATACGCGCCAACTGCTGTTCATCGTGGCCGGTCGCGCCAGTGACCATGGGTATGCCGCGCTCTCGGCACACCTCCAGCCAGGCCATGGTCCCGGAGGCCACGGCAAAATCGACGAGCACGTCGCACTCTGTGTCCAGGGTTTCGGTAACCACGACGCTTCGATCGCCTACGCGCAGAAGTGAGCCGAGCGTCGGGCATCCCGGTTTGGTCAAAGCGGCTACGAGCTCAAACCGCTCATCCTGGCCCGCCATCTCGGCGACACAGCGTCCCGTTCTTCCCGTTGCTCCAATCACACCCAATCGGATCATGACAGAAGTCCTTGTCTCTCCTCGGCGTCAAGCGGAGATTCGGTTTTTGTGCAGCGTCACCCCGCGTGGGTGACGGGAGAATGTAGTGGGCGCCGCTCACAAGGGAGGGCGCTACACCCGCTATACAATACCCTAGAAAGCTCTGGATGGTTAGCTCGGTTAGCCCGCTGAGTGCCGACCAATCGGTAAAAGAAGGCCTTTCCCACATAGCGCCAGCGGTCTGGGGTATCACTGGGGTACAGGCAAGCCAATGGAACCACTCCGCGGCCGCCGTGTTGACGGCGCGATCGATTTTGTGTCAGCGAGGCGAGAGTAGGTGCAGGCGGGATGGGCTGCCCAGGTCATTGAACAGACGGATCAAGGATGGCGGACATCGGGACCCGGGCTGCGGGCGGCGCGTTGTCGCTCGGTTTCCTGCTCGAGGACCCGTCGGTCCCTGGCGGACAGCGAGTTGATGCCGGATTCGGATATTTTGCGCAGAATCCGCTCCACATCTCGGTCGTGTTCCTCACCGCGCAGACGCTCGCGCTCGGCCTTGGCTGCTGCTCTTTTCGCCCGTCGCCGCTTGAAGAAACCGGGCCTTCGCTGGCTCGTGCTTGTATGGTCAAGCGAGGTATACCCCTGCGAGAAGTCGTATCCGAACTCCCCTCCGGCGAGTTCGCCGCTCTCCTTGAGCATACGTCTCGTCTGCCAGCAAGTGAAATACCCGAACACAGCGATCATCAACACGAGCCAGCTCTCTTCAAGGAAGAGTCCCACAAGACCAATGATGATGGCGCCGATCATCCCCGTGGCTGTCGCAATCTCCATGGAAGCGTGGTAACCCTTCCGCGGCCAAAGCCAGGCTTGGACGATCCGTCCACCGTCAAACGGGAAAATCGGCAGCAAGTTGATCAGGAGCAGGAAATAGCTCAGACCGTAGAAGCGCATCACCCAAAGTTGCGCCGTGTTGGCGGAGAACCAAAGTGACTGACTCACCGGAATGAACGGGTGAAGCGGGTTCCATGGGACAGCGCCCAGGGTTCCCATCCATAGCGCCAGCGTCACCGAGGACAACGCGCAGATGACCACGTTGACCAACGGCCCTGCCACGGTGGTGACCATGTTGGCACTTGCGGTATGCGGTGGGTTCACGTACGCGAGCCCACCCAAGGGCCACATCAGGATCTCATCGGCTTCGCCACCCGTGTACCGTGCGCCGAAGCAGTGCCCGAACTCATGAAGGAGCACGATCAGGAAAAGCAATGCATACGTGAAGACGGCATCAACAAGAATGCGCCCGAGCATTACCTCTTCATCAGAACCGCGCTTGGGCAGCTCCATCCATATCATCACCACCGCACAT
>CAYOQG010000336.1:0-5144 GCA_964405925.1 uncultured Phycisphaeraceae bacterium
AGGCTGGACCAGGCAACATTGTTTGAACAACAACTCCCGCTCGAGAAGATCCCGATCGAATTCCGGGTCATCTGGCGCGATGCCGATGCGGAGGAACACGATTCGTTGATCATCTCGTGGGAGATGGCTCAGACTTGGCGGAAGTATCGCGAGCGATACTCCAACCCCGTTGAAAAGATGCGAGAGAAACTGCTTGACGACTACTTTGGACCACACCGGGCCCCGGAATTCTTTATGGGTAATCACTCGCGTTTCCGAAATACATTCATGGTGTGCGGATGGTTCATTCCCCCAAAGCGGGACGTGAAGGATGAGTACCTATGGTCAAAGGATGGCGGCCCGCCGAGCCCGTAATGCCCGGTCACTCGGCGCCTTCGGGGTCGCCGAGCAACGGGGTGCCCTTGACCCGCGGTCCAAGCTCGTGCGCAACGGGAACGGGGTGACCATCTTCTCGATCGGGTACGAAGGACGGACGGGTGAGGAGCTACTCGCCCAGTTAGTCGCTGCCAACGTGAACGTTCTTGTCGACGTGCGCGAGCGTCCCACGTCGCGGAAGGCAGATTTTCGGCGGTCCATGCTAGATCAGACGTGTCGGCTCGCGGGGGTAAGGTATGAAGCGTGGGCCGACCTCGGATCGACCGGGCACCAGCGTGAGCAGCTCCGACGTAGCAGGGACATGGGCGAATTCCGACGCCGCTTTCGTGATCTGGCTCGGCGCCGTCGGTCTCAAGTTCTTGATAGCCTTGCGCGCTTGGCGAGGCGCGAAACAGTCGCACTTCTGTGTTACGAACGAGTCCACGAAGAATGCCATCGGAGTGTTGTCGCCGACCTAGTCGCAGATCGGATCGGGGCAACAGTCGTGGCTCTTCTTTAGGTCCTGCAAATCGCCAGGTTTGTTCTTCGCCCTAAAATGCGGACGATCGGTCGATACGGAAAACATCATTCTGCCGGCGGTGGGGAGGGACGCCAACCAGAGCCAGCGGCGCTGTGTCATCAATCATCCCCCCGCGATTCGATGATCCATCCTACGGTGCCGACGACAATGTCGCACCGCTGGTTGAGCCCGCTTTCGTTAAAGTCCGGCCAGAAGTGGGGTTCTGTCACCTCATAGAGCGTGAGCATGCTGATAATCGATGGGAGGTCCTCGTCTTCGAGGCGATAGCCGAGGTAGTACCCCGCCCCCGTGTGCACCAGGGTCCAGATGTCCAGGCACGTGTCCTCCTCGGTGGTGTTGTCATTAAAGGCTATAAGCTGAGGCGGGAGGTTTCCACATCCGAAGAGGCACACCATCAAGAAGCACACACACGAAAAGGCAACGCGGTTGATCCACTTCGATCGCATCACAACCTCCATTTGCGATGACGTCCGGCGCGCCGGCCGATCGCGATCAATCCCAACACCCAAGGGTCGTAAGTTACCGGACCATGATCACATCCTACCGCAACAGGCCTCCCGGTCCAGTCTAGGACCGCGAATTGCGACACCTCATCCGCCGGCCAACTCGGTCAACCGAGCCAATTCTGGTGGGCCCACATCGAGAACCCAGATGAGCTTCGTCGGGGCTGCTGGTTTCGATGCGCCACGGCATAGTTCTACATCGTCCACATAAAGCGAAATCTGCACGTTTCACAGCCTGGTGGGCGACGGCTGCAATGACTCTCCACAGACCCTGATTGCTCGGATTCTTCGTCACCAAACTCGCCACCCACAGCCTGCGCGAGGCAGCCGTTTGGCGCCTTCGCCCCGGTAGCGTCTGAGCTGACGTCATCACTTGAGCGACCGTCGAACGATCTCTATACTGCCTGCGATTCCAAGATTGAACGACCTTGACGATATGAAAGGAGCAGCGGCGTGACGAAGATCAAAGCCACCAACATCACGTGGCACGAGGGCCATGTAGGTCGGGAAGAGCGCGAGGCATTGCTCGAGCAAAAGGGGGCTCTGATCTGGACGACCGGCCTGAGCGGATCGGGAAAGAGCACCATTGCCTACACCCTTGAGCACGCCCTCGTCCAGCGAGGCCACCTGTGCTACGTTCTCGACGGTGACAACATCCGCCATGGCCTCAACAAGAACCTCGGCTTCAGTGCCGAGGATCGGGAGGAGAACATCCGCCGCCTCGGCGAGGTCGGTAAGCTCTTCGTCGACGCCGGGGTCATCACGATAACCGCGTTCATCAGTCCATACCGCAAGGACCGCAACATCGCCCGGGAGACCATTGGTCGGGATAGCTTTTTCGAGATCTTCTGCGACGCGCCGCTCGACGTTTGCGAGCAGCGCGACCCCAAGGGCCTGTATAAGAAAGCCCGGGCCGGTGAACTCAAAGGCTTCACCGGCATCGACGACCCCTACGAAGCGCCGCTGAAACCGGAGATGGTGATCGACACCTCCAAGGTGACGCCGCAAGAGGCGGCGGTCGCCCTCTGCGAGATGCTCGAAAAAGCCGGCAAGATCCCACCGCTGACCGAGTGAGCCATCGGACCGTGGGTGGCCCTCGAGCTGCACGGCCACCACCCCAGCTCGCAACACCTGAGCTTGAGCCTCTGGCTTGACCCCACAGGGCCTTCTGGAAGGTTGGGACAGATTTTGGCACCGGGGCTCCCCCCAGCAGTACAGCTGAGGTCGACCGGCTCACTTGACCGATCCCCGGCGAGTCCATTAACTGTGAGGCTGGCGTTTCAAGGACGGGCCGGGCGGTTGCGTCAGGAATCTCGATCCCCAGGCCTTCTACAGCGGCTTGCGTGTTTACCTGAGCATATTGGTAGCCCAAGCACGCTGAGCTGGGCGGGCAATCCGCGGCCAGTTCATTTGAGTTCTGAGTTCATTTTTGGAGAGTGTGCAGATGAGGACAACACGTCAGTTCAGTCGTATCGAGTGCCTTGCAGCGGTTCTGGGCGGTATGGTGTTTGCACACGCGGAAAAGGCAATCGCCGTTCCGCCGTCGTCGATCACTCTCGTCAACGAAACGGGGCAAACGCTAACGTTCTATGCCGTCAACGAAGACCCTCCGCCGTCGCGGTTGCCCTCAGGTACCACGCCCGACGGGGGGACGTTCGACATCGATCCAGAGGGCTACAATCCCGTTCTCGCCTGGGCTGACGGAATCAACTTGGATGGAACAGGCCCCAACGGGTTCCAGATCGGTCTCGCGCTGACCGAGGAGCCTCCGCTGATCCAATACAAACTTTTTCATTACAAAGTGACGCCGGGAACGCCGGGCAAGGACCCCGATCTTCAGCCGCTCCTCATACATCAGGAACTCCTCGAACCAACCGAGGATGAGGTCTTCATTGTCGTTGACAGCGACTGGAACGCGACGCTCGGCGCACCCGCCGGCGCCTGCTGCGACTGGGCCGCCTACCACTGTACCGACGGCGTCTTCGGATTCGATTGCCGGGGTGCGGATGAAGAATGGTCACAAGACGTGCTTTGTGCCAACCTTGAACCGCCATGTGCGGCGACCGGTGCCTGCTGTACCTACGGCGGTGGTTGTTCCGACGTGCCTGCTTCCTCATGCCCCGACGGGGTATCAGCGACGTTTATCAGCGGTGCTTCTTGCACGTCATCCCCATGCGACTCGAACTCTGAGACGATTGATGCTGAAACCGGCGGGACGGTCGAGACGCCCGATGGCGCCGTGAGCGTCGAGTTCGACCCGGGCGATCTCTGCGACGACGCGACGGTTTCCATCACTCAGCGTGAGTCGGGTGAGCTGCACTATGTTTATCTTACGGGCAGTTCCGAAGTGGAGATGGAATATCATTTCGAGCCGGACAATCTCGAATTCTGCGGCGACGTGATCCTTTGCATGACATTGGATGTCACTGACCTTAGCATGGCGGAGCGGCTGGCTTTGCGTCTCTCGCGACGGGGGCTGGCTTGTGGTGCACCCAACACCTGCGACTACTGCAATACCGACGGCGACTGCGGTGGTGCTACGTGTGAGGTGCGTTTTTGTGGGCTTCAGGCACTACCGTGCAGCTTCTCGGAGGTTGACGGGCGGACGATCGCCGAGTGCTGCGCTGACATTGGCCACTTCTCCGACTACGCCCTGATCACGCATGCCGATACCGATCTGGACGGTGTGCCCGACAACTTCGAGGGCGTAGTGGACAACTGCCGGGTCGTTTGGAATCCAAGTCAAACCGACACCGACGGCGACGGCATCGGCGACGTCTGCGACTGTTGGTTTCCGAATCTCTGCGGGGCTGGCGTGACCTTGTGGCCCATCCTGCTTTTGGGATTCGGCACCTTCTACGTCACCCGCCGACGGAAAGCGGGCTGATCCGCGGCAAGAAGCCTTTGGGGCTCCCGTGGAAGCCCGAGCTGATTCCATTCGTCCGATTGGCTGGATGGGAGGGAGGATGAGGTCGGGGGTGGCCGTTGAGTTCGGCGCGGTGCCACGGTGCCAGTGCTGCCAACGCGGTTCGAGCATGGGCGGCCAGTCACTCGCCTCCGTAAATAGAAGGGAACCCAGGCTCGCCGATACCGGGGTTCCCTCTTTGAGGCTGTCCACTCCTAAAAGCGGGTAAACCGCAGCCTCATTGAGCCTATCGTCGGGCACTGGGGCCACCTTGAGGAACGAACTTGCGGGCAGCCGTCGGGCCGTCCGAGCGACCTGGCAGGGTGAGTATCTGCTCAAGGGAGGTGGCCCTTTAGATGGGCCCGAACAGGCGCAGCCTCACAGCCTGTCGTCCCCGTCCGAGAATTTCGCCACAGGCAGCATTTCCGCCCGCCCCAGTATGCGTGGCTCTTGCCCCCCGGACTACGCGGGTTTGACCGCGCTCACGCCGTTCCCGACGGACCGCGGCGTGCCATTCGGCCCGATTCACGCAGGCGGAGAGGGCGGGTATAGTGGCCAGTTCATCGTTGACGGCGGAATGCGTCAAAAACCCGATGAATCAACGGTCCACGTCGCCCGTTTGAGTGACAGGCCTCATCCAGACGGTGGACCCTGAAGGAGGCATCAATGGCGTTTGAGAAAGTCGATCCGAAGGCCGATTTCCCCGCCCTGGAGCGGGAGGTTTTTGCGTTTTGGCAGGAAACCAAAGCCTTCGACAAGCTCCGTCAGATTAACAAGGGCAAGCCCAGATGGTCGTTTTTGGACGGCCCGATCACAGCCAACAACCCCATGGGTGTCCACC
>CAYOQG010000337.1:0-5101 GCA_964405925.1 uncultured Phycisphaeraceae bacterium
TGTCCAGTGGTGATTCCAGGCGATGACGGTTTCGTGCCAGAGGATGCTGTTGGCGGGTTTGAGGACCCAGTGGTTCTCATCGGGGAAGTACAGGAACTTGCTGGGGATGCCGCGGCGCTGGAGAGCCGTGAAGGTCGAGACGCCCTGGGCGTCGACGACCCGATAGTCACGGCCCCCGTGGATGACCAGCATCGGTGTCCTCCAATTTTTCACAAAGTCGGCGGGATTATGGATGGTGAAGTTCTCCGGATTATCCCAGGGTGTTCCCTGATGATCCCATTCGGGAAACCAGAGCTCCTCGGTGTCGTAGTAGGCCATCCGCTCGTCGAGGTTACCGTCGTGGTTGACCAGGCAGCGAAACCGATCGGGCCACTTACCGGCGATCCAATTGACCATGTATCCACCGAACGAGGCACCCAGAGCGGCAACGCGGTCGCCATCCATCCAAGGGTATCGCTCCAAGGCGGCGGCTAAGCCCTTCTTAAGATCGACGAATGGTTTCCCGCCCCAGTCACCGCGGATGGAATCCGTAAACGCCTGGCCATAACCGGTTGACCCGTGAAAGTCCACCATCACGACTGCATAGCCGGCGCCGGCGTACGCCTGGGGGTTCCATCGGTAGTGAAAGTCGTTGCCAAACGAGCCCTGTGGCCCGCCGTGGATCAGAAACGCCACCGGGTATTTCTTCGATGGATCGAAATCCGCCGGTTTGAGGATATAGGCGTAGACATCCTCATCGTTCCAACCGCTGAAGCAAAACTGCTCGCTCTCGCCCATGCGGATCGATGCCAGACGGTCGGCATTGATCTGTGTAATAGTACGCGCGTCGGTGCCGTTGGGATTAACACAGTAGAGCCCGACCGGGCTTTGATGGTGACAGAGACCGTACACGATTCGCTCGTTTGTCGAGCCGCCGCTTGCACTTGCAACGACTGGTGACACGACCTTGCCGTTGCCCACGAGCGTGCGAATCTGGGCCGACGCAACGTCGACAGCGAACAGCGACCGTTGGCCGATGTCGTCTGCGATCGTGTAGATCCGCTTCCCATCGCCCGACCAGACAATTGTCAGAGGCGAGCGATCCCAATCCTCCGTCAAGACGCTCGGTGTACCGTCGGGCCACGGTCGCAGCACGATCCGCCAGCGGTCGGCTTCATAGCCTGGTCGGTGCATCGCCAGATAGGCCAAGGTCTTTCCATCCGGCGAGAATGCGGGGTGGGTGATCGCAGCCCTGTTGCCTTCGGTCAGACACTTCGCAGCAGAAGAACCATCTACAGGAACTAGATAGAGATCAAACTGGGTCGACCATGCCTCCTGTCGGCCTACGTTTTTCCCGCAGAACACAACCGACTTGCCATCCGGTGTAAAAGCAATCTCGTCAGGCCCACCGAAGGGCTTGGAGGGCACGTCGGCTTCTACGTCTTTCATCAGATCGATCGCGTCCCCACCAGGCCCGTCGCCGTGTGAGTCGCTTACCGGCTTGACAAACAGGTGCGACCGACGTCCGTCCTTCCATGTGTCCCAATGACGAATAAAGAGTTTTTCAAACACCTGTCCCGTGGCTTTCGATTTCTCCTTCTCTTCAAGCCGTTGCTTCGTCTCAGTCGGCGAGCAACCGGGGAACACGTCCATCGAGAACGCAATGTGCCTCCCGATGGGTGAGACGACCAGATTGCCCACGTCAAGCGGTTCATTCGTAAACTGCTCTGCCTCCCCACCGTCAACGGGGATGCGCCAGACTTGCGTCTTCTCGGTGCGCGGAGAGAGAAACCAGATCGACTTGCCGTCGGGTGCCCACCGCGGGTTCGTGCTGCCACCCGGATGCGAGGTCAGCCGCCGCAGACCCGCGCCGTCTATGCGAACAAGCCACAGATCCGACCGGCCTTCGTTCTCCTCCAGGTCCATGACCTTCAGGTCAAACACGACCCACTGCCCATCGGGTGACACTTGTGGGTCGCTGATGCGCCTCATCGCCACCATGTCGTGGACGGAAAACGGATGCGTTTCTTCCGTTTGCGTAGCCATTTCTGCTGCTTCCATGTACACGTAGATATTCAGTCGTCAGTAAGCAACCCAGCCCCCCTTGAATCCCCAATCGCTAATCGCTAATCCCCAATCCCCAATTGCGCTGCTTTAGGCGCCGCCCGCTTCTTTGCATCGGACAGAAGCCAGAAATGATAGCCCACCATGGCCAGGGTCGAGGCCAGTCCGATGCCAAGGCAAATCACCCAGAAGCTTTGCGGATGATACTGATCCCAGAGCAATCGTTGGACAGCAGCCTCAGATTGCCCGAGCGTGTCCGCCAAGGTCGTCATCACCTCGGTCTTACTCATTTTGGCGACGGTGGCGGCGTCTTGACCGACCTGTGTGACAAGGTAGTCGCGGGCGAGCTCGAACTTGTCCGACAATCGATCGTACAGTGGCCCGCCGACAAAGTTCGCCCCGGCCCAACCGACGGCGAACGGGATATTCGAGTAGCCCATGTAGAGCGCCTTCTTCTCAGACGGTGCCATCAGGCCGATATATTCTTGGAATTTCGGAGCACAGGCCATCTCGCCGATCGAGAAGATGAAGATACCCAACACGCAAAGCCACCCTGTCGTCAGCGTTCCCGACATGGTCAAACCGCAGCATGCGATCAACATGCCAGCAATCATCGCGCTAATCGGGCGGAACTTGCCCGTGATATAGGAGATCAGCAGCACGAACACGATTATCGATCCCGCATCGACGTTGACGATCCACTCGGGGTTAACCTGTCCGTTGTCAGCGGCCATGTTCTTGAAGAACTCAAGCCCGGTAATATTGGCAAAGAACGTTGCCACGTCATTCGTGTTGACCCACTGATCGATGAATACCGAGAGTTGGTCAAAAAGCTGCATAAACATGAACCAGAAGCCGGAAAAGATCGCCAGGAACACGACAAATCGGAGGTCTTTCATTGTCGCCATGGTCTCGGCCAAGACTTCGCCCGGGCTCTTGCGCTTGGCCCCTTCATCCTGTCCTCCCTCCCTCGAGTAGTCCTTGAGGAGTAATCCTGCGATGAGAATGTTGATCACGATAATGCCCGCGGCGGCGAAGAACGCGTACCGCCACTCGAGCAGCCGCAGATATCCGCAGACAATCGGGCCGACGAACCCGCCAATGTTGACGACTTGGTAGAACGTCCCCCACCCGACCGACGAGTTGGACTCGTTCACGCAATGAGCGACTGTACCGTGCAGCGGCGGCTTGAAGATCGCGGTTCCGGTCCCGATCAGGCAACAGGCGAACATGAAGCTCCACCAGCTATCGGCGTAGCCCATCGTTCCGTAGCCGATGATGTTAATTCCAAACGCAACCATCAGCGAAATGCGATATCCGTATCGGTCCGCAAAGCCACCGGTAAACATGGGGAGAATGCATTGGATAAGCGACCACGTGCCGAAGAAGATTCCCTTATCCGCGTTGGTGAGTTCGAGGCCACCCTTCTCCGCTTCTGTAACAATGTACAGCGCGGCGATCACCCGGACCCCCCAGAACGAGAAGCGCTCCACCAGCTCGATGGAGTTGGCCACCCAAAAGGCCGCAGGGAAACTGGCCATCTGTTGCCCGAACGTAAGTTTTGCCGGCTCGGCAGTTGGGGATTCGCTCACTTGCAGTAGCTCCTTGTTTGGGTTGGGGGTCAGCCTTTCGGCCAGGGCCAATCCCGGTCCGCGCCATTCCCATGGATCGCGACAAGGTAGCAGGATCACCAATGCTTGCCAACCACAGGTGCTCGGCCGTCGATCCGCCGATAAGACAAGGGCGGGCTTGGCGGGCATTATCGCCGCTGGTAAAATAGTCATGGGGGACGAGAGAGTGCGAGACGTCGCGGCCCGCCGTTCGAACGACATGCACAGACCACAGCCCCCTATCCCACGGACGGAGGGGATAGTGAAACCGCGATCTCGTCCTTCGCCTGGCTGGTCAAGGGGCGTAGACGAATGAGACTGTTGGTGTTTGGGATCGCAATCCTTGCCATAACCGCCCCGCTGTATGCGCAGGACATCTACCACGCCTCGCCCGATTGGATTTCGTCCGACACCCCCTATAGCACCGGTGCAGCTCTGGTCGATCTCGACGGCGACGGTTGGCTCGACTTCGTCGTTGGCAACGGAAACGACATCAGGCGGGAAAAGCTTGCCGTCTACTACAACAACGGCGACGGAACCTTCCCGACCGCGCCAAGCTGGGTCTCGAACGATTCTGCGTACAACGGCCACATCGATGTCGCCGATGTCAATAGTGACGGCTGGCTTGACGTAGCCGTGGGTCTGACCATGGAGGACCCCGGCTTCCCCACCGCGAAGCTTTATCTCAACAGTTCAGGCACGCTCTCTTCCTTACCTGTTTGGGAGACTCCCGACGAATTGGCGGCCTTTCATGTCGCTTTCGGTGACGTCAACGGTGACGGTCGGCCCGATCTGGCTGTCGGTACCGGATTCCCCTACAATGGGACACACCGCTGGCACAATTGTATTTACATGAACGTCGGCGGCTCGTTGGAGGAGACACCCTCCTGGGTCTCCGATGACACCTTTGACTACATGGACGTCGTCTTCTGCGATGTCAACAAGGACGGTTGGCTTGATCTGCTCGGTCTCGGAACCCGCACGGACACCTGGGTCTATTTGAACGATCAAGGAACGCTGGCAACGACGGTTTCGTGGCACACAACCGACGACAGCACCCAGTTCGCCCTCATGGGAACGTACGGCGACCTCGACGGCAACGCGTGGCCGGAACTCATCATCACCAACAATACTCAGCTCGGCATCCTTGGGAGCCGAATGCACGTCATTGACGGAGCCTCGATCATCCGCGACGGCGGAATCCGCGGGAACGGCTACGTCCGTCGCTATGACGGACTTATTGGCGGTCTGTTCACCGCCACACCCACGTGGCAGCACTTCGAGCAGAACGGGTCAGCCGTCGCCCTCGCCGACATCGACGCCGACGGAGACCTTGATCTGTCGACCGGTAGCTGGTTTCAGGGCTCGCGCTACTTCCTCAACACCGCAGGTTCGTTGCCGACGACACCTGACTGGTCGTCCTCACAGCCGAGCGTGGTTGAGGCCAT
>CAYOQG010000338.1:0-5054 GCA_964405925.1 uncultured Phycisphaeraceae bacterium
CTCCAAAGCAGGCAACGGATCGGTTGGTGCGGCGCTTATCCGCTCACGAAGTGTTTCCCAGATTTGTGCCTTCCGCACGTGCGCAGAAATGCGATCTGCTCCCGCCACCAGCACCTGATCGTCCAGGGCTACCAGATTCCCACCCTCAGTCGAGGGTCGGCTGACCCCACCGCCCTCCCAGGGCGTATCGACTCGACGACCGTCTTCAACAGAGTATGTGCTGAGGTACGCGCGTGTCGGAACGAGCAACCGGCCACTGCCAGCCGGTGGTGGGCTGACGTCGGCGGACGGCCGACTGACGGACCAGACCCCGCGGCCGTGGAGCTCGTCACCTTCGGGTCCGCCGACCGGCGTCGACCATAGCACTTTGCCCGTTGAGAGATCAAAGCATACTGCCTCCCGCCCGACACCACAAAGCGTATCGCCTTCAACCCCGAGCAGCGTCTCCACGTGGCCGAGCGTCTCCGTGGGGATCGACCGGATCAGGCTGCCGTCCCTCGCGTCGAGCACGAGCACGTTGTCGGCGTCGGTCGGCAGCGCAATGACGCGCCCTTCGGACCAAAGCACCGGATTCAACCGCCAGGGCTTTATGTTCCCGGGGTATCGGTTCGATCCCTGTGTCGAATCGGTCTGCCGCCGTTCGTATAAACGCAGCCAGCGGACGGTACCCGCATGACTATAGACAGCCGCGATGGAACCGAGATTCGTGCAGACATAGATCGTATCCCCGTGCATGGCCGCGACGGTCATGGTTGGCGATTGCGACCCAAAGGTACCCGTGGATGCACTTCCGAGATGGGTTCGCTGCTGAAGGGTACCGTCCGCCGAACTGAACCGATACAGGTAGCAATCCTCAAATCCGAAGGAGCGGCGTCGCCGGCCGACGACCCAAAGCCGATCCCGCCCCACGATCGGGCTGGTGTCGAACGTCGTCTCCGCGAACTCCTCCTCGATCGCGTGTTGATCAACGCGCCAAATCACACGGCCCGTCTTTGCATCCAGGCAGGTCAGCTCCGGTGGGCTTCCCGCAGATTCATAGCTGTAATAAGGAACGGTCTCACCCGGTAGCGACGCGTACACCCTCCCGTCATAGACCGTGACCGAATCCCACACCGGTGCCGGTTCATCGACATAACGAAACCCGCCTGTCCCGGGGAGATCGGCTCGAAACCACCACGCGGCTACGCCCGTGTTGCGATGCAAGGCGACGATTTCACGCACCCGCTGAACGATCACCAGTTCGCCTGCGACGACAGGCTGAATGGTCAGGCTTCCAGCGCGTTGGCGATACACCCTTGCAAAAGGATCGCCTTCTTCGTCGACGGCTCCCTCTTCGCGTGCCTCGAACCCGGTGAAACGCCACAAAAGCCCAAGTTCGTCTACCTGACTCTCTGATCGGCGGTTCCGCCCAGGTGCACCGCCGAACATGGGCCAATCACGCAAAGAACCACCCGGGCGTAAACTCGCAAATCCCTCCTGGATCTCGCCGAGCATCTCGGCGACGGGCCGGTCTCGCCCCATCCATCGCAGCGTCGTGTTGCGAACAGCGTCCGTCAGGTCGCCGATCGGATTCTCACCCATCGCACGGATGATGACCAGCATGGCCCGATACCGGGGTTCGTACACTGGCGCATCCGGATGGCTCTGGAGCACCCGAGCATAAACGTGCTCCGCCGTGGCCAAATCGCCCGCCTCGATCGCCAATTGACCGATCTCGTCTGCCAAGGCGGCAGCCGTGGTGGTGCAAAAATACTGATCGAACCAGGGGAGTAGTTCGTGCAAAGAGTGTGGCACTTGCTCGGCCGCAATGCCCGCTTGGATCTCAGGCTCGTACATGCTCCTGTAGACCGACAGACCTGTCGCCGGCCAACCGGCGATGACTTCGTCGATGTGCTTCCGAAGGCTCACATAGTAGCCCGGCGCGACACGGATGAGTTTATCGGCCGCATCATTCGAAATGTCTTGCAGCAGTTCCGCAGCCTCACGCCACTCACCGCGGGCCGCGTAGATCCTCGCCTGAGCGATCGCGTCCGCCGCTTCAAAACTATCGTTGATGTAGACATCCGGATAGGCAACGTCACCCCGCAGATCGGAGGCAGGGTTGACCGGGCCGGGTTCCTCCTCACCCGCCCTCGCGGTGCCGTATGGACCGATCAGGGCGATCAGGCAAACAGCACCAAGCTTGTCTAACCCACACGTCATGTCGCAATCTCACTGGTCGGAATCGGCAGAATCCGTCCAACGCTATCATATTCTAGACATCGGCATCTGCCGCTTTGCAGTCGCTCAGGTAGCGCCCCAGGAGTGGTTTGAGCTTCTCACAGACCGCTGGGTCGAGTTGCCGCTTGTCGGACCAGATCGCCAGCTTCAGCGACTCCTGACAGGGGCACGCCGGCAGCGCCCCCTCCATCAGCCTCAGGGCCTCTCGGATCAAGGTGACCGCGCTCATGCTCGCCCGTTGCAGGTTGGCGAGTACCTCCCGTAACACACCCGCCTCGTTGCGGCTGGGATCAGCAGGACGCCAGCAGTCATAGTCAGTGGCAAGGCCGACCAGGGCGTAGCAAATCTCGGCCTCCCGGGCCAACCGAGCCTCCGGCATGCAGGTCATCCCAATCAAATCACCACCCCACTGTCGATGCATATGCGACTCCGCTCGCGTCGAAAACTGTGGCCCTTCCATGCAGACGTAGGTGCCCGCATGGTGGACGGTGGTCTCGACTTGGCTCGCTGCTTTGACAAGCAGGGATCGAAGCTGTTGACAGAACGGTGCTGCAAACTCGGTGTGGACAGCCATATCGGCGACGAAGAATGTGCTCTCACGACGGTACGTCTTGTCAATCACCTGATCGCACAGAACGAGATGCCCCGGCTCGATGTCTTCGCGCAGGCTCCCGGTCGCACCACTCGCAATGATTCCGGACACTCCGAGCAGCTTCATGGCCCACACATTCGCTCGGTACGGCACATTCGAGGGATTGATCAGATGCCCCGGCCCGTGTCGGGCGATGAACGCCACATCCACGCCCTCCCAATTCGCGACGATCGGCGTGCTGCTCGGTGAGCCGAACGGTGTCTCAACCGCGGCTTCCTTCCCGCCGGCTTCTTCGAGCAGGATCTCACCGAGTCCTGTACCACCGATAATTCCAATCGTTGCCTTGTCCACATCGATCTCCGTAGATCACAGTCCGCCGCAGCGAATCAACTCACACTGAACCGAAACACCACTCTCCTACTGCACTCCCGCGAACCAGCGCATTCGCTATTCAGCATTCGGAATTCGCCACTCTTCCTTCGCCGCTCACTTCACGATAAATCTCAATCCATTCATCCACGTCGAACGATTCCGGTCGACGCTTTGAGTCAAGGTGTTGACACACTGCATCACGTTGCGAATCGCTGAGAACGTATCCAAGCGCAGAGCGTATCGTCTTGCGGCGGTGATCGAACGTCTTCCGTACCAGGTTGGCGAAATCACGCAGTCCCTGCCCCCTAATCGCAGCCGCCTCGTGAACGTCCATCCGAATCATCACCGAGTCAACCGCCGGCTTGGGCCAGAACGCCGCGGGACGGATTCTCGTGATCGTCTTCAACGAACATAGCATCTGTGCAACAATGCTCAATGGGCCATAGGCCTTGGTGTTGGGCCGAGCTGTGATTCGCTCGCCCACCTCTGCCTGGACGGTATAGCATAAGCGTCGTACCGAAGGGTGGTTTAGCAGGAGGTTCATCAGAACCGGCGTCGCGACGCGGTATGGCAGATTGGCGACGAGCTTGACGGTTCCGCCAGTTGCCCGTCTGCCTGTGGCAGTCGCCGGTTCGCTGACCGTCTCGCCGCCGTCATAGCCGTCAATCGCCTCGGCTACCTCGGACATAAGCCGATGCTTGGACAACAGGACATCCCCCTGTACGATGGTGACACCTGCGGCCTCGCGGAACCGATCCTCCAGAATCGCACACATCTCGCGATCGGCCTCGACGCAAATGACCTTCCGCACGCGCGGTGCCAGCAGATCGGTAAGCCCACCGGTCCCACCCCCGACCTCGAGCACACAGTCCCGCGGGTCCAGCTCCGCACAAGCGACCAGACGCCGCATCAGATTCCCGTCGATCAGGAAGTGCTGCCCGAGCGATTTCCGAGGGCGCGCACCGGCTCCATCCAGCAGGGCCTGGATTTCATGCTTCGTTTGGACGTGGGGTGTACCCATCGGTGGCGGTGCTTCCGGCTGTCCATAGCTAGCTGACACGACAGGCGGTAGTATAACCAACCGCGGTCTGGGGCGCCATTCGTGCCTTTCTCGCACCGTCCGCATCCGGCTGCACAGCAGGCTGAACGGGTGACGGACGTTTCCGTGCGGCTGTCGCGGCGAACTCGGTCATGGCTCGTACGCCAACCACCGGACCGCCGCCCGCGTCTCGTGGGTGGGTCAAGACTGTCGTCTACGGGAGCCCATTATGCGTTCGTACGAGGTTCTGAAACGTGCCGCTGACCACATCGGCGTCAAAGCCCTCGCCGGCGAGCTTCGACTATCACCCGCTCTGGTCTACAAATGGTGTCAAGAGTGGGACCCCAACGATCACGACGCCAGCGGCGCCCGCAACCCCCTCGACCGCGTCGCCGACATTGTTCGCCTGACCGGCGACCGTGAGGTCGTCAACTGGCTCTGTCACGAAGCCGGTGGATTCTTGACTCTCAACCACCCGAGCGAACCGCCGGCAAACGTCAGCGCCGAGCTGCTCGCCAACACCCAACGTCTTGTCAGGGAGTTTAGCCAGCTTTTGCTTACGGTGACCAAGTCGATTGAGGACGACGGCGAGATCGAGCCCAAAGAAGCTGATCGCATCCGCGATGCCTGGGAGCTTCTGAAACGAACCGTCGAAACCTTCACCGTCGCCTGCGAACGAGGCATGTTCCGCTCCACCACGGACGAGGACTAACGGGTGTCACTGGTCCCGGCGCGCCGGGACGCGTCAGTGTGGACCTGTTCCGGTCTGCCGCGGAGGAAGGATGAAGGATGAGAAAGCGCCGGGATAAACCGGCATGGAGTAGCGGATGA
>CAYOQG010000339.1:0-5047 GCA_964405925.1 uncultured Phycisphaeraceae bacterium
ACGTGGTCCAGCCGCGGTCATCGCCGCATCGCAGCATGTGGAGTGGTTCGACGAAGAGCTTGAAGCGGAGTGCTACGACTGCGGCATTGCCACGCTCGATCCCGTAGAACCCAACATGCACGGGCCGGAAGCAATGCACGAGGACCTGTTCAAGTTCACCCGGCGTCTGGTCCGTGACGGAAAGTTCGTTTTCGGCCTTGGGGGCGATCATAGCATCAGCTCAGCCCTTGTACGGGCTGCAATGACCAAGCATAAGAAGCTGTCGGTCCTCCAAATCGACGCTCACTGCGACCTGCGAGATACCTACCACCAAAGCCGATACTCGCACGCCTGTGTCATGCGGCGGGTTCTCGATCTCGGGGCGTCGATCGTACCGGTAGGCATTCGGGCTGTGGCCCCTGAGGACCACCGCTTCATGAAGCGTCAGCACATTGTCCCTATCACCGCCCGCGACTGTCACATGGAGGAGGATTGGATCGATCGGGCACTCGACGGACTTGGCGACAACGTCTACGTCACCATCGACATCGACGCCTTCGACCCAGCCTACGCCCCAGGAACCGGCACACCTGAACCCGGTGGACTCGACTGGTATCAGGTGACAGGGTTGCTTCGCCTCGTCGCCGCCGAAAAGACCATCGTCGGCGCCGACATCGTCGAGGTCGCCCCTATCCCCGGCCAGGTCGTCACCGAATACCTCGCCGCCCGCCTCACCTACAAACTCATGTGCTACGTGCAAGGGGAGCCATAACCGCCGGTCCAGTGTGCGAATCGCCCTGTCGAGGAGCGACACCGCGATCTTTATAGGAGCCGGGGATCCCACTGCGTGATTCTCGGGCGGCTGAACTGGCCATGACCCACCACCCAAAGGAAATCGAGAATCGGCATCGCTTTGTCGACGTACTTGCGAGCGAGCTTGGCTGCGTACCTGTCATCACGTTTAGGGTAATTGCGGGACACGGCCAACCGGATCTTTTCTTCCAGATATCGGCGGTCATATGTGCGGGGATTGCGCTCCCCGTGTCACAGGCTTGCTGTAAAACGACAGTGCCTTCACGAACAAGTAGAACCTGTCAACATCACTACCGTGGAGGGTATCCCAAGTCTCCTTCAGGATCCAGTTCGCGAAATACTTATCGATCATGGGGGTGAAGTAGCTCATGCCATATCCCTGATTCTGGAGGTGTGTCCCGGAGTTGAAAGGGGGCGATTCCCGCCCATCCCAGACCGAGGTCGCCCGAGCCCGTTCTCGATGTGGGCCATTGTCTATTCATGGCTCGAGGCGACCAGCGGTGCGAGCACCGGGATCAGTTCATCCAAATTGCGTGTCGCCACTTGCCAGAGGACGTCGTAGTCGACGTTCATGTAGTCGTGCACGATGCGGTGCCGCATACCGATGACCCGATGCCACGCGATTTCAGGGTGGGCTTGGCGAAACTCGGGTGATAGATGCGAGGCTGCTTCTCCGACGATTTGCACCCGGTGAGCCGTCGCGTCGCGGAAGTTTTCGTCGGCGTCGAACTCGTCGCGGGACATCCCGCGAACGCTGTCTGCGACCTTCCGCGCGGTGTCCAAAATATGCTTGACAAAAACTGAGTCGTCACGGTCCATCACAAGCCTCGTACTGCACGACGGCGCTTTGCAGGATCCGGTCCTTGAGATGGCGGTTGACAAACTTGGGGTTTACCATGTCCACCCGGTGACCGTCGAACAGGTGCGAAAAATCCTCCCCGATATCAACGATCTCCCATCCTGGGGTGTGGCCGGGTTCAAATTCCACCAGCATGTCCACGTCGCTGTCCGGTCTAAAGTCGTCGCGAAGCACCGACCCGAAGAACATCAGCCTGCGGATATGGTGTTTCCGACATAGTGCGGCCAACTGTTCGTTCGAGACGTTCAGGTTCTCCACCATGTTGCATCTGCCTCGGTCGGGAGCATAGCACGGCTGCCGCGATCTGCAACTTGGATCCTCTGGGTGACGCCGCCAGTGGCAAGGCATCGTGTCGGGTCGCTACGAGACAGAAAGCTCGGTCCCGGTTATCGTGCCTCATTTCTCCTGCGGCCGGATCAGATTCCTCGTAGAACTCACCGGGCGATCATACCCGCGCAAGCGTACCCCGCAGCTCTACTTGTGACCACGCCTTCAGCAGGCTGCCAACCGGCGTGTCTGCTCGGTCTTTGGGGCGACCGGTTCAGGGGGCACTCGGGATTGTCAACTCCAGAAGAGTCCTGTGTGCACCGTCAGCATCAGCGATGATCGTTGCAGGGATGGTGCCGTCCTCTCCCCGTAGCTTTTCGACTGCAAACGTGCGAGCGGATACGGAAGTTGCGTCAGACAGCCTACCGCCCGCCGATTCGCAGTCGAGCACGGGAACCTCGTGCTGCACGCCAGCGCCAACTGCTGCACCCACGGGGGTCGCCCCCCTCCCCGGCCAGGTCGTCACCGAATACCTCGCCGCACGACTGGCGTACAAGCTTATATGCTATACACAGATCAAAGCGTAGAGCGTGGTTTGGCTTCGCCCAGAACCGCAGGTCGGGTCAACAGACATTGACATGAAAAAGACAAGCGGCTGACATGCTTACCCCTGGGCACGTCAGCCGCTTATGTCTAAATTACCCCTGCCCGAAGAGGTCGGCTATGCGACTCCCCCAACCGACCTCATCAGGCCCCCCCGTTGCACGGTTCCCTAAAGCCCAGCCGCTTCCCTGCCTTTATGTGCTGGGCAAGCGGCCCCTACGGAGGCGGTGTCTGGTTGCCGCATCGGGCCAAGCGGCAGAGCCAGGCGATTTTCATTAGGCTTATGGGGCAAAGGCTGTGCCAGAGCGCGTCGCTTATTTCTACAGGACCCGACCACGTTTTTCGGCCTCTCAATCGGCGATTCCGAACTTGTCGCAGCCTCGCCCGTTACCCGCCGTGGGTAATTGTCCCCCACTTTCCCCACCCCAACCCGGCAGGGCGTACCCAGAAACGTCGATCCGACCGACGTCCCAATCAGAACCGCAACTGTGAAAGTGCGGCGGGGCGTGGGGTTCGCCGTGCGGACCAATCAGAGCCGCGACTGCGATCAGAGCCGCGACTGCGATCAGAGCCGCGACTGTGAAGGAGCGGTCCTTCCGCCGAAGGATGAAGGATGAGGGATGAAGCATGGATGCGGAAGGCGGCGGTGCGAAGGGTTGTGGGGTACATCCCTCGATGCACCATTCATTCCTTCGACAAGTCCAACGCCAGAATGTGCTTTCGATCTCGAAGGTATAGCCTGGTCGAGACCAGCGTGGGGAGCGTCCATGAAACGTGCTCGGTTACTTGAGCGGTGTCGAGAACCTCCAGATCCGCTGGCGACACCCTTGCGATTGTCAGATGGCCGTCCTGGTCAAGGAAGAGAAGCTTCCCGTCGGCATATAGACACTGAGCCATGTGAAAGCCGCGGCGTCGCCAGGCAAGCTTTCCCGTTCGCCAGTCGAAGGCCGCTAGGAACGAAGCCTCGTGACCGCCGATCGAGCCGTAGATGAAGTCACCCACGCGGATCGACGTCCAGCAAGACCCCCGCAGCTTGGCTTGGAACCAAAGCTGCTTGACGTCGAACGTGTCTTGCGGACGCGTGATGTCGAGCAGCCGGCCGCCCCCCGTCGTAAACTGGCTCGAGACCCAGAGGTGGTCGTCATCACACTTGATGACCGGCGTCAAGTGATTCCCATTACTAAACTCGATCGGAGCGTGCCAAAGAGACTTACCCGTCGAAGGATCGAGTCCCATGACGCCCTCTGGTGAGAAGTAAATGAAATGGTCCTGGCCGGCAAGTGTCGTGATCGTAGCAGGGGCGTAGCTGACACCGCCAGGGTCGCTCTTCCACACGACCGCACCGTCATCCGGATTGAGCGAGACCACGGCGTTCTCGTCACCACCGACTTGCACAATGACGGCATCTTTGTAAGGCAGCGGACTGTTCGAGTACCCGTACTCTTCGACACGCTTCCTGCGCCCAAACTCCGCCGGGAGATCGTGCGCCCATCGCAGCTTTCCCGAGGCGAGGTCGAGGCATCGTACCTGGCCGTCGATGCTGGTGGATACGATTCGGTCGCCGACGATCAACGGCGTTGCATTGGAGCCGGTTCCAAAGTCCGGACGCATGTCCGCCCACAGTTTGCGGGAGTAGCGATGCTCCCAGTTTGTGGCTCCGGTTTGGGCATCCAGAGACACGATGACTCCACTGTCACCGTCGCGATATGCGGTAAAAAGCGCACCTTCTTTGCAGAGGATGGCTGAGTAGCCGTCACCCAGCGGACGCTTCCACAGTTGCCGTGGCCCATCCGCGGGCCACTTGTCAGCGAGCCCCTTTGTCTCTACCGTGAAATCGCCATTGGGGCCGCCCCATTGAAGCCAATCCTCTGCAAAGCCGGGGCACGATACCAGCCCGACAACAAAGATGAAGGCGTGTCGCGTGCAACGTCGCAACGTCCGCGATGGCCGCTTGTGGAACGTATGGGTGAAAGCTATCCCGCGCGGTAGTCTTCGCTTCGTGGTCCCCCGTCGATCCCAGCGATGCAGAACGCTGGCTTTCCGTAGCGAGCAAGCGCCAGGATGGATGGGGCACCAGCGCTGTCGCGTCATCACAGGTGATTGTTGCCTTGTCGTAAGTGCCTTTTGCGTCATCGCAAGCTCCTGTGTTGGTCGTCCCCGCTCCAAGCTGATTGGCGGCTTTCACCAACAGGGTGGTCCAGTCATCTACTACGCGCGTAGGAGAACGCCTGGGACGTTTGATAAGAGCTTTGCCAAAACAAGCCAACCCCGACTGCCCGCTTCGTACAAGTTCAAACATCAGCGATATGGCCCATCCCGATCAGCATGGCGGGTGGGCAGTGCTGAATTCCGAACCGCGACCGTGAGGGAGCGGCACTTCTGCCAAACGATGAAGGCAGAAGTATGAAGGAGGAATGCGGAAGGAGGAAGGATGAAGGCTAAAGGATGAAACGCCAAGGCTGAACGATGAACATTGGATCCTCGAATCCTTCGTCCCTTCGGGACGAGGGGGAAATATTAGAAAAA
>CAYOQG010000340.1:0-5031 GCA_964405925.1 uncultured Phycisphaeraceae bacterium
TGGGCCGATCGAGCGGATCCAGCCCGAACCGGTGCACGGACGAGCACACAGTGCCGGCAAGAGGATGAAGAGGAAGAGAACCTTCCAGCTGATGATGTGAAGCACTCTTCCCGCGGAGGTAGTGCCTACTTGACGGAGAGATGCCTTTCATGGATAGGGCGGGTTTCACCCGCCGGCGGGTGAAACCCGCCCTACCTGCTGGGGGGCATTCGTCGGTTCGGGTCCCAGAAGAAGGCATGCGCTTATGCGGGTCTGGCACCAGGTGGTCGGGAATCGGCCGGGCATCGCAAGGAACTGGGGATCACCAAGGAGGGATCGAAGCTGTTGCGTTGGGTGTTGGTGGAGGCAGCTTGGCGTTTGGTGCGTCGGACGAATCGTTGGCGAAGCATCTTTGAGGGGTTGCGGAAACGACGAGGCAAGAAGAAAGCCATCACTGCCGTAGCCAGACGGTTGTTGTGCGTGATGGTCTCGATGCTGCAGCGTGGGGAGAGGTATCGCCCGGCCATGGTGTAATGGGCGAGGTAGCGACCCTCTGCTTGAATCATTGGTGGGTTACGAAGACGTGTTTGTTGAGCAAGAGCCGGTGGACGTGACGACTCCAAGGACGACCCCGAACCTCCCCCTGACGGCGATCCCATCGTCGACCTTCGTGGGGCTGAATGGTGGCGTCCCTCGAAATTCTTTTTCATGGCGGTCCGCCTGCTGCGGAACCCCGAATAGATGGTTGAGCGTACCACGTCCCGTCGGCCCCAGCTCGAAGCACCGGAGGTTGAGGTCATTCCATTTAGCTGATCTCCCTCCACCTCGGGCTCAAGAGAATGTGGCGGAGAAGGCACAACCCGCCCCCGTCCGGCAACGGCTGAGATGGGGCAGTTCGACCGACGCCGACGGCGAGAGGGAATGTGCGAGAGCCTCTCCTCCAGATTCCTTGCACCGGCCGCTTGACAAACGCTGCTTCATAGATGGGGGAGGTTCTTGACAGGACCGTGCGACCCCCCTCTGTCACGCTCCGTCCAAATGCCGGATCTTCAACCTTGGCAAGGGGGGAAGAAAGGCGTACAGGTTTCCTGGAAACAGGGCCGGCTCGTGTCAGCTAAACGGGGCGATTCCGTTCGGGTCCTTGGCAAAGCGACGGGCGGTCTCGAGGGTGATCTTCTTCTCTGCGACGAGGCGTTGCAGGTCGTCATCCAACACCATCATCCCGTCGCGTTTGCCGGTTTGGATCACGGTTTCGAGGGAGTCGACCTTCCCGAACTTGATGGCTACCCGTGCCGGACTGGTGACATGAAGAATCTCCAAGGCCAGGGCTCGCTTCCCTTCTCCGCTGGCTGGCGGCAGCAAATGCTGACTCACCACCGATCGAAGGCTTAGGGCGAGCTGTGCTCGAACGTCGTCCTGAGCCTCATGGGGAAACAAATCCACGAACCGCGAGACCGCCCCCTTGGCATCCCGCGTGTGCAGCGTCGTTAAGATCAGATGCCCCGTCTCGGCTGCACTTAGAGCCATCCGGGCTGTGTCCCGGTCGCGAATCTCTCCGATCAACAGGACGTCCGGGTCCTGCCGTAGTCCATACTTGAGGCCGTCGAAGAACGAATCCACGTCACGACCCACCTCGCGCTGGGTGATCATGGTCGACGTGATACGCTGATGTACGTACTCGATCGGCTCCTCGACAGTGATGACTCGATAACCCCCCTGCTCGTTGAGCAGGTGGATCAGCGCCGCCAGCGTGGTCGATTTCCCCGACCCCGTCACTCCGGTGATGATCACAAGCCCGTTGCTGAATGAGATGAGCCGCTGGGCCAGACCCTTCGGAAAACCCATCCAATCGAAGGACGGGATGTCGTTGGGCACGTGTCGCAAGCATGTGCACCAATGACTCTGGGCTAGATAGACGTTGGCCCGAAACCGGCAGGGCTCGCCCCTATGCTCGACAGCCACGGAAAAATCGAAGTTCTTGGCCTGGTCAAGCCGACCTCGCAGCCGCTCCGGCAGAATCGACTCGATCATTTCCAGGACGTTTTCGGGCGTCAGCCCAGCCCCTTGCGTCTGCAATCGACCATGCACCCGATACGTCACCGGAAACCCGGGCACCAGATGCACGTCCGACGCCTCCCGATCCGCCGCCGCGTGAAGGTAGGTGTTCACGTCCGTTTCCATCACCGCCGTCAGCTCATCCATACGCCAAGTTATAGTCTCCGCCGGGACGTCGGTCGCACCCGTGATTCAGAACCGCGCCCGTCAGGAAGCGGCCCATTGACTCCGAACCGCGCCTGTAAGGAAGCGGCCTACTCTCCATCCCCGCCAACGGTCGTTAGACGTACCACTGCATCCTATCGCTCAATATCACCTCCACCAACCGCCTCATGGCGTGCCGATCATCAAACCCATCCTTCTGTAGATCGACGTAATCAAGCCCTCGCAAGAACACTGGCACCTTCGGCTTTCTCGGCGCGCCGGGCAAAAGGACCGGTATTACCCTGGCCTTCCGCCGTCCCTCTTCGTCCCGCTCTTCGACGTACTTTTGGATCGCGGCGTAGTACTCCATCTCCTGCCAGCGGCCCGGCCCATGCGGCCCGACAATCACGGCAACCCGCTCCGTGGTCGAACCCACCGTATTCCAGGCCCGCTCCCAATTTGACGCACATATTGACCTGGGGTCTCTCCCTGCGTACCTTCCACCACCATGCCCGTCGAGACGGATGAGAATGGGCGCGACCGTATCACCGATTTGGTCCATGCCTTCAGCGCAAATATCCGCACCCTCCGCGACCCCCAGACGCTCGAAGCCGTAGTTCGGCAAGAATACATCGATCCGTTCTGGAAAGCTTTGGGATGGGACGTTGCCAACACAGGGCATCGCACCCCCGCGGAAAAAGATGTCGTCATCGAGGCGTCCGTCGGGACCATCGAAGCCAAACGGCTGCGGTCCCGCCGTCCCGACTACCTGTTCCGGTCCACATCGTGCCCCCTACATCCCGCAACAGCGATCTTCATTCCTTTGCGGGTGTGACCCATGCCATCCAGCGCTTTTTGCCATTCGCTATTGGACATTCAGCGACCTCCCCGTGGAAGGGGGGCGCAGGATTGCTCGCATGGTCGGACCCACGATCGCGCGTTAGACTGCCGCCTCCATGATCAATACCGAATTAGCCTGGGTGTTTGAGCGGATTGCGGATCTGCTCGAGATTGACGGAGCCGATGGGTTTCGCATCAACTCTTACAGGCGGGCTGGGCGGACCCTGAAGGACACGCCGGAAGATGTCGCAGCGATGGCAGCGGAGGGTCGGCTCACCGATCTGCCCGGTGTCGGCAAGGGGACGGCCAAGCGGATTCAGCAGTTCATCGACACCGGCCACATTGACGTGCTCGACGAACTCGAAAAGAAACTGCCCAAAGGCTTGCCCGCACTTCTCGAAATCCCCGGAATGGGACCCAAGAAAGTGGCTCTTGCCCACGAGAAGCTCGGGGTGCGGGGGATGGCCGACCTCAAGAAAGTCATCAAATCGGGTGAGCTGGCCAAGCTGCCCGGCCTCGGAGCTACCAGCGTCCAGAAAATCGCGGAGGGGATCGCGTTCCTGGAAAGCAGTGGCGGCCGAACGCCACTGGGCATCGCCCTTCCGATCGCAGAAGAGTTCGCGGAATGCGTACGCGAGTTCAAGGGCGTCAACCGGGTCGAGATCGCCGGATCGCTACGCAGGGGAGCCGAGACCATTGGCGATATCGACATCCTCTGCGACGCCAAGGACGGAAAGCAAGTTGTTGACCAATTCTGCTCCCTCGGCGGGGTGAAGCGCGTATTGGCTTCGGGTGGTACCAAGGGATCGGTGACTGTTTTGACCGGTGAGGACCGCGAGCTTCAGATTGATCTTCGCGTGGTCAAGAGCGAGTCGTTCGGGGCAGCCCTGCAATACTTCACCGGCTCAAAGGAGCACAACGTACGCTTGCGGGAAATTGCGGTAAAGAAGAAGTGGCGTCTCAACGAGTACGGTCTGTTCGACGGCGAAAAGCAGCTCGCGGGCCGGCGCGAGGAGGAGATTTACAAGAAGCTGAATCTGCCGTGGATTCCGCCCGAGCTTCGTGAGGACCGCGGCGAGTTCGAGAAGACGGCCAAGTTCGACAAGCTGGTGACGCTTGATGACATCCGCGGTGATCTGCACATGCACAGCACTGCCAGCGACGGTCGATGCTCGATCGAGGAAATGGCGACAGGAGCCAAGGGTATCGGGCTCGAGTACATCGCCGTCTGTGACCACTCGAAGAGCAGCACGATTGCCAACGGTCTGTCCATTAAGCGGATGGAGCAGCATATCAAGGACATCAAGGCAGCGAACAAGAGAGTGAACGGAATCACTATTCTGGTCGGATGTGAAGTCGACATATTGGCGGATGGCTCGCTGGATTATCCGGACGATTTACTCGCCCAGTGCGAGTTCGTGATGGCCAGCATCCACTCGGGGATGCGGTCCAGCCGGTCGCGGAAGATGAGTCAGACGGACCGGACGATCGCAGCCATGGAGAACCCCTACGTCACTGCGATCGGGCATTTGACGGGCCGGCTCCTGAACCGCCGAGCACCGATGGAGATCGACGTCGCAGCCGTCGTCGAAACGGCGGCGAGGACTAAAACGATTCTTGAAGTAAACGCAAGCTGGCAGCGTCTGGACTTGAAGGACCTGCATATCGCGCAGGCGCTCGATGCCGGTGCGGCTATCGCGATCTGCACAGATGCCCACGACACGGACCAATTCGACTTTATGCCTTATGGTGTGACGACAGCCCGTCGAGGGGGGGCGACCAGATCGGACGTTGTCAATTGTCTGTCGCTCACGCCCTTGCGAAAGCGCCTTAGTGTCAAGCGAGGTGTTTGACCGTTCACTACCCAGGAGGGGTGGCGCTACGGGTGTGGCGGCCGTTGCAGAGTGCGACTGCGACGTTTCCAGTCAGTGGTTGCTGAACCCAGCAGCGCCATTCCACCGGTCTGCTGCTTAGGTCCGTGCCCTCCAGACGGGGACGGTGTTTGTCCCATCG
>CAYOQG010000341.1:0-5012 GCA_964405925.1 uncultured Phycisphaeraceae bacterium
GTTGAAAGACAGTCCGCAGACTTTGCCCGAGTGGATCCTCCGCTCGAATCTGCTCCAGCAGCTCACTGCAGTTTGCGCATTCCCGCAAGTGATGCTCGATGGGTTCCGCCTCGTTTTCAGCCAGCTCCCCGCTCTCGTATGACGCCAGGAGGTCGCGTGAAGGGCATGTCTTCACAGTGTCGCTCCATACAGACTGTCGACTACATGGCCGAACTGTTCCCTGATAAACCGTATCACCCGAGACTTCGCGACGTAGATCTGGTTCGGTGTCATCCCCAGCACTTGACCAATCTCCCGAACTGGTCGCTCCTGGAGGACGTACAGTGAAAACGCCTGGAGTGTGTGCCGGGCGAAGTTGGTCCGAAGAGTCACCACCAGATGATACAGATGAGCCCGGTCCCCCGTCTCCTCCCACAGCTCCACCGATGTGGGACCCAGATCGCAAGCATTCCGCAGAACGCCCGTATCCGCCTGTCGCTCCCTTTGCCGACTTGCGAAATAGTCACTGATCTTGTGGTCAACCATTGACCGCAGCCAGCCACGGAAGCTCACCCGTCGCTTGAACTCTCCGATCCGTGACACGATCGCGACCAGACATTGCTGCGCAATCTCATCAGCCGCTTCCGGCGGCAAGCAACGGCGTCTCGCGTATTTCACCAACATCGGTCGGTAAAGCTTATCAAACTCGCCCCAACTCTCAGTGTCGCCGAGGTCGCGCACCCGACGCAATAACGTGCTACGTGTCGCATTCAACGACTCATCTTGAGGACGCATGTTTGACACTACCTTATCACCCTATTTTAGCGACGAAAGTGGTTTGCGTCTGACGATGTCAAGACGCTGGGGCTTTTACCAGCCCTGCTCAACCGCAGTAGCCCGAATGGGTAGCGAGAGACCGATCCAGTAAATCGCCTTCAGGCTAAAATGCACCTTTTTAAGCAAGACTGCATATCGAAGATCCCGGTCGCCCCCCCGGGCTGCGGTCGCAGCCCCGTCGTCAGATCGCTGGTCAGATCCGACGGACCGATATTTAAGACGGCACCAGGTTGTTCGTCCGATCATTCCGTCGAGGAAGTAGTGGTGGTGTCTGCACCCGTTATTGGGTCGTGACCGCGGCTGGAGAAAAGCACTCCTGACCTCGTGCACGTTGACGCGATGTTGATAGAACCGCTAAGCTACTGGGAACACGTGTTGGCCGCCAGACGCGTTGGTCAGCCCGTTGGGCGACTCACGTCAGCGGTAACAACTTGCGCCGTCGGTCGCAGCTGATGTGCCCGTGGGTTGCGGGTGAGCTACGCCCGTTCGCCTTTGCCAAGGCACGGGGCCGGGGATTAACGGATCGACTGTCTAGCCGTGCCGATAGTCAAAGAGCGCTTGCTCGCAGTGTCGTGGTCGGACGGTTTCATTGACCAAGACCGACGACGTTCGATTGTCACGGGGTAGTGCACGGGGGGTGGTCGCTATGGCTAAGCGCCGCAGGATCTCGGCTCTTGTTTCCAGAGTCGTTCTCGCGGTAGTTATCTATCTGGCGGCACCTTGCACACAGGCAGTACGGGCGGGCAAGACCACTCGTGTGAGCACCAGTTCAGCCGGTGAGGAGGCGAATCGGTATTGCACGTCCCCATCGGTTTCGCTGAATGGTCGATACGTGGCCTTTGAGACACAGGCCGACAACCTCGTACCTGACGATACAAACGCCAAAACCGATATCCTTGTTCATGACCTGTGGACAGGCGAGACGACCCGTGTGAGTGTTTCGTCCGATGGAGAACCGGGGGATGGTCATAGTTACTCTCCGGCGATCTCAGCCGACGGACGCTACATAGCCTTCCATAGTGAAGCCGGCAACCTGGTTCCTGATGATACGAATCGATGGTGCGATGTATTCGTACACGATTTGTATACCGGCCGCACGGAGCGTGTCAGCATCCCGGCTACTGGAGGTGAGGCAGACAGGTTGAGTTCCTCTCCCACGATCTCGGCCGATGGACGCTATGTGGCCTTCTGTAGCCTCGCCACCAACATGGTCCTGGAAGACACAAACCAGAAGGCCGACATCTTTGTCCGCGACCGTGAAATGTTGACCACGCGACGGATCAGTGTTTCGTCGGACGGCGACCAGAGCAACGGGCTCAGCGCCAGCCCCAGCATCTCTTCAGACGGACGCTACATTGCCTTCCAGAGTTACGCAACGAATCTCGTTGAAGATGACACAAACGGGCACGCGGATATTTTCGTGCACGATGGGATAAGTTACGCGACAATCCGTGCGAGCATGGCTTGGAGCGGCTTGCAGGCCAACGGCTTCTGCGACCATCCTAGCATCTCAGGCGACGGTCACTACGTAGCGTTCCACAGCTACGCCAGTAACCTCGTCCGCAACGACACGAACGATTCAGCCGACGTATTCGTCTTCGACCTCGAAATGGAGGAAATCAGTCGAGTCAGCGTATCCTCGGCAGGGGATGAGGGGAACGATCTGAGCCGATCTCCTTCTATTTCCCCGGATGGACAATACGTTGCCTACTATAGTGCTGCCTCGAACCTCGTGTCCGACGACACCACCGGTTGGCTTGATGTTTTTGTTCACGATCGGCGCAGCGGAGAGACGGTCCGGACAAGCTTCTCGACATGTCGGGTCCCGGGTGACGATGACAGCGATCAGCCTCAGCTTACCGATCAGGGACAATACGTGGTGTTTGCCAGCCTCGCCACAAACCTCGTACCGGAGGACACAAACAGGTACGCCGACATCTTCGTCCACGAGCGGGAGCCGGTTTGCCTGTGCTCCGAAGCCGATCCACCACGTAGCGGGGTAATCACGCGGGACCCAGACGAGCTCTGCCTCCCCATTGGGGCCACGGTCGAGCTGACCGCGCATGCCGAGGGCGCATGCCAGTTTCTCGGTTGGAGCGGTGGGGTCCCACCCGGTCAAGAGTTCAACAACCCCGTGTCGGTGCCTCTTGCGATCTCGACGACCGTCACCGCTCACTTTGGCTCCGATTGGGGGGGAATGGATGACGACTGCGACGCCAACGGCATCCCCGACGGATGTGACGGTGTGGACTGTAATGGCACGGGCATGCTCGACATGTGCGACGTGCTTATGGGCACGAGTTTCGACTGCAATGAGAACCTCGTCCCCGATGAATGTGACGCAATTGTCCCAGGGGACTTCAACAGCGACGGAGAGGTCGACCTCGACGACTTTCGGGGGTTCCCGCAGTGCCTCGGTGGGCCGTGGCAAATGCCCTATCCTCCCGCGCCGGAATGCGTTCTGCCTTGCGTGTATGGGTTCGACTTCGACCTGGACTGGGACGTCGATCTCTCGGATGTCTCTGCGTTCTGGTCTGCCTACCGCAATCCCTAGCGCGTTGGGCGCCCACTCCATCCCTGCTCGATCGGACACCGTGTATTAAATGGGCAACATCTCGCCGGTTATGCCGCACAGCGGGGCAGCATGGATCAGTAGAACTTTGCTGAATGCACGGCGTAAGGATATAATGATACGAGTGAACGATGTGTGCTCCCGGTGATTCGGAGCGCTTGTGCGAAGGACCTACTGAGCGATGCTATTTCAACCACCACTGCCGCCGAAATACGCATCCCTGACTGATGACGAGATGTTCGACGCGATTCGCCAGCGTAAGCGTACGCTTGGCCCGCGGGTCGTTGTCCTCGGCCACCACTACCAGCAGGACGCGGTCATCCAGTTCGCCGATTTCACGGGCGACAGTCTGAGGCTCGCCCAACTCGGTTCCAAACAGGAACACGTAGAGTTCATCGTTTTTAGCGGTGTGCACTTCATGGCCGAGTCGGCGGACATCCTGACCGACGACCACGTCCGCGTCATTTTGCCCGACCTCTCCGCCGGGTGCAGCATGGCTGATATGGCCGACATCGATCAGCTCGAGGATGCGTGGGACTTTCTGACCGAGGCGTGTGGTGTCGAGCCGGTTCCCGTCACCTACGTCAATTCATCGGCGGACATCAAGGCGTTTTGCGGGGCTCACGGCGGTGCCTGTTGCACCAGCGGCAACGCCCGGGCGATCCTCGAGTGGGCATTTCGGCACGGTGAAAAGGTGATCTTCCTCCCCGATCAGCACCTTGGCCGAAACACTGCCTACGCCATGGGGATTCCTCTCGAGCAGATGATGGTGTATGACCCCGACGCTCCAAACGGTGGTTTGACGCGGTCACGCGTGCACAGCGCGAAGGTTCTGCTTTGGAAGGGGCATTGCAGCGTACACGCTTTGTTCACGACAGCCCAATGTGACGAAATCCGCCGATCTGATCCTGACTGCAAAATCCTCGTCCACCCTGAGTGCGAATGGGAGGTCGTCCAACAAGCAGACTTAGCCGGCAGCACCGAGTTTATCAGTAAGACGATTCGTGAGGCTCCATCAGGAAGCCGGTGGGCCATCGGCACCGAAATGCACCTTGTCAACCGCCTGGCACGGCAATACCCCGACAAGGGCGTTCGCTCGCTCGCCGGCATCCAGTGCCTGTGCACGACCATGTATCGCATCGACCTGAGACACTTACTCTGGTCGCTTGACGAGCTGGTCGCAGGGCGCATCGTCAACGAGATCCGCGTCCCCAAAAATACCGCCGAGCTCGCCATCGTCGCCCTCGAGCGAATGCTGGCCAACGTCACGATGCAGCCCGTCGCGATCAAATAACCGCTCCCCGTTCTTTGCCGCGTAGGGTGCATCCTTGATGCACCAACTCGTCGCCGCCACAGTCCCGCCCGTGTGATACTGTCAGAGCGCTGACAGTATGTTCCGAAGGCCGATCGCAAGGGGATAGGGCTGATTGCGGACCGCACGGCCGTGTCCCCATCGCCCGCGGGGAGAACGGGCGACGGGTACGCGCATGCGGCAGGCCGAAAAGGCGCGGATTCGTGCTGAGCCCGATTGGGTCTGCTTTGGGTCCGCTTGGGAAAAAAGTGGGTTTGTTCGTGTCCGCTGAATGAACCCCATCTACGCGCCGGCGTTCCGATCTGGCATGCT
>CAYOQG010000342.1:0-4993 GCA_964405925.1 uncultured Phycisphaeraceae bacterium
TCCTGTCTGGCGCCGTACTCGGGGCATGCCTGGGGGTTCTCTGGGACAACTGCCACCCGGCACGGGTGTTCATGGGCGATACGGGTTCCCTGCCGCTTGGCGGATTGATCGGATACATCGCGGTGGTTACCCGCCAGGAGCTGATGTTGTTGATCGCCGGCGGCATTTTTGTCGTCGAAGCGCTTTCTGTGATTGCTCAGGTGGGCTACTTCAAGTGGACCGGCGGGCGGCGATTGTTGCGTTGTGCTCCCATCCACCATCATTTTCACCTTGGCGGGTGGAGCGAGCCGCAGACCGTGGTGCGGTTCTGGTTGGTTGCAGCCATGTTTGCATTCCTGGCACTTGCCTCGATCAAACTGCGCTGAGCCTGGCACTGGTGGTTGTTCAAGAGGATCTCCGGCCGCGTGGGTAGAGGGCGTTGTCATGGATGACAGGACGGACGGTCATACGAACCCTGCCGGGTCGCACCCCGCAACCATGATGCTTATTGCCCTCGCCCTGATGTCGATCGGCGTGGTCATGGTTGCCTCCACCACGGCATCGCTCGATCGTTCCCTGTTTGATCCGGGATGGTGGCGAACGCCGTTTGGCCGGCAGTTGATCTTCGTTGCGGTGGGCGGACCGTTGATGCTCGTGACAAGCCGGGTGGCTCTTGCTGCACTGGCGTCACCGATGATGCGACGCCGAATTCCGCAACTGCTCTTTGTCGTAGCCGTGGGTCTGTTGGTTGCGGCGTTGATCCCGGGGATCACCGAGGCTCACCGTGGCTCGCACAGGTGGTTGCGATTCGCACCGGGTGGCTTTGCTGTGGGCATCCAGCCTTCAGAGCTGGCCAAGCTCGCCATGGTCGCGTTTCTTACCTACGTGTTGGCGCGTCCTGGAAGTGACCCGCGCTCGTTGCGTGGTAGTTTCATCCCCGCCTCGCTGGCGCTGGGGATATTCGTGCTCTTGGTGGGGATGGAGGACTTTGGCACGTCCGCACTGCTGCTCGCTGTGGGCGTGGGGCTTCTGTTTGTGGCTGGTTGTCGCCTTCGTCATCTTGCTTTCCTCGGCGCTCTAGGTGGTTGCGCATTAACCGGCCTTTTGCTCATAGCGCCCTATAGAATGGCCCGTATCGCCGCGTACGCCGACATTTGGGCCGATCCACGAGGTGCCGGGTACCAACCACTCCAATCCTTGGCCAGCATCGCATCCGGCGGCTGGTTCGGCACCGGGCTCGGTGGGGGGGTGCAGAAATACGGGTACCTCCCTGAAGTCCACACCGACTTCATCTTCGCGGTCATCTGCGAGGAGACCGGGGTGTTCGGTGCTTGTTTCGTGATCGCGCTCTTCTGCACTTTTTTGTGGCTTGGCTTGCGGACGACGTTGGCTGCACGCACCCCATTTGAGCGGCTTGTTGCATTCGGTCTGACGGCCACGATGATATTGCAGGCGGTCATGAACATCGCTGTGGTAACCGTCGTTACCCCGACGACGGGGATTTCATTGCCTTTGGTCTCGGCTGGGGGGAGCGGGCTTATGACGTTTTGTGTAGCGGTGGGTGTCCTGGCTGCGATTACGATACGGGGTTGCGGGGAAACCGGCATGTCTCGGCTCGAAACTGGCTCACCCGAGTGTACAGCAACCAGAGTAAGTCGCGGGGAGGCACCTTCATGGTAATGTCGGAAACGGTGTTGCCGCCGCTCGTGGCGTTTGCAGGCGGTGGTTCCGGAGGCCATCTGTATCCGGCGCTGGCGATTGCGGAAGCGTTGCGCGCCTCGTTGCCAGACGTACGATTCGTCTTGTTCGGCACACACCGGGCCATCGATCAACGGATTCTCGCTGATCGACACTGCGACTTGGTGCCGCAGACGCTGCCCGGACTTTCGCGGGCACCGTGGCGCTGGCCAGGGATCTATCTCGGGTTCCGACGCTCGAGCCTTGTTTGCCGCTCGCTCTTCGGCAGTGACCACCCGATCGCAGTGATTGGAACCGGGGGGTTGGCTTCCGTCCCAGCCGTAAGAGAGGCCGCACGGCTTGGGATCCCCACCGCGATCTTCAATCCAGATGCCATACTCGGACGGGCGAACCGGTTTCTGGCTCGCTCCGTTGATGTCGTGTTTGCTCAATTCGATGAGACGATCGACCACCTGCCGCGGTCGACCAACGTCATTGTCTCCGGCTGTCCCATCCGCCCAGAGTTCAACCGTTCCGACCGGAAAGCCGGGATCGACGGTTTTGGCCTTGATCACCAGCTAAAGACGCTCCTGGTCACGGGAGCCTCGCAAGGCGCCCGGACGCTCAACCAAGCGGTCGTGGCGAACCTCGACTATCTGAAATCGCTCGACGAGTGGCAGATCCTCCATCTGACGGGTGATTTGGACTACGAGGATGTTCGCGGGGCTTATGTGAGCCAGTCTCTACGCGCCAAAGTATTGCCCTTCACGCCTGATATGGCGGAGGCGCTGGCAGCTGCGGATTTGGTGATCGCACGTGCCGGTGCGTCCACGTTGGCGGAGATCACCGCCGTGGGACGAGCGTCGATCCTGCTGCCCTACCCCTATCACCGGGATGAGCACCAGTTGGCCAACGCCCGCTGTCTGGTACGGGCATCGGCCGCTCGGATCGTACGGGATGCGATCGATCCAGACATAAACGGTCCAGCAGTGCGTGAAGCACTTGAACAATTGACCGGTGATGATCAAATGCGGCAATCGATGGCGTCATCAGCCAGGCAAATGGGGCGCGGCCAGGCGGCTACGGTCATCGCAGACGAGATAATTGCGTTGGGCCACGCGCGCGGTACGTTGGCGCAACCTGAATCGTTGAAGGCCTTGTGTTAGTGCACCCGATACAGTCATTACCGGCGCGGGCTACGGGTACCTCGATATACATCGGGACCGAGGCCGGTGCTGGTTGTTTGCGCTGACACACCCCAATACCCAAAGCTGGCACGAGGGATCGCGATGCGCAGCCAGAATGACGGAGCGACTCTGCGGCAGCCGGTTCGGCTCCGTAACGTGCTCGGGGCGCGCATCCACTTCATTGGCGTCGGCGGGAGCGGGATGATCGGGCTGGCTGGGCTCCTGCGGGGGTTGGGCGCTTCCGTCTCCGGATCAGACATGACGCCCTTTGACGGAATAGGAGGCTTGGTCACCAGTGGCGTCCGCGTAACCATTGGCCACCATGCGGATTTTGTCGACCCCGGTGTCCAACTCGTGGTGGCTAGCGCAGCCATTCCCGAATTGAACCCGGAGCTGACCGCCGCACGTGAACGGGGTGTGCCAATCTGCAAGTATGCGGAGTTGCTCGGCTGGCTCATGCGAGGCTACAAAAAGGGGGTAGCCATTGCCGGGACCCACGGAAAGAGCTCGACCACCGCCATGTGTGCACACCTGTGCCGCCAGGCTGGACTCGATCCCTCCTTTTTGGTTGGGGCCCGCTCTGAGCAGTTGGGCGGAAGTAGCGGTGTTGGATCGGGGCCTCTGTTTATCGTGGAAGCGTGCGAATTCGATCGCTCCTTCCTGCACTTACATCCCGAGTCGGCGGCCGTCCTGAACATCGAGGCTGATCACGTAGACTATTACCCGAGTTTCGACGAGATCGTCGCCGCGTTCACGCGGTTTGCAGGCAATGTTGATTCTGACGGATTGCTCGTTGTCAATGCCGACGACCCGTGGGCAGTCAAAGCTCCCGAAGCGTCACCGGTGCGTGTCGAGACGTTTGGGTTTGGGGAGGATGCCAATTGGCGGGCTGTCAACGTACGGAACGAACGCGGGTGTTATGCATTCGAGCTATGCCACAATGGTGCACCCGTCTTGACTACACGCCTGTCGGTTCCCGGCTTGCACAACGTTGCCAATGTTATGGCAGCCGTCGCCCTTGCCGTTCACGCCGGTGCTGATCCCTCGGCGCTCGCAGACGCGGTGTCGACGTACGCGGGTGTCAGTCGTCGTCTGAGTTGGCGCGGTGAAGGTGGCGGCGTAACCATCATTGACGACTACGCCCACCACCCGACGGAGGTGCGGGTGTCGATCGAGGCAGTCCGGTACCGCTACCAGCCCAAGCGCACCTGGGTCGTCTTTCAGCCGCATCAGAATGCACGGACGCGCTATTTCATGGATGATTTCGCAGTTTCCTTTGGTGGTGTGGACGAAGTGATCGTGCCGGACGTCTACGGTGCCCGTGAAGGCGATCTTGGAGACGGTCCCGGACATGCGGAGGAGCTGGTGGCTCGGATCTGCAGGGAGGGAGGGCGAGCGCAGTATCTCCCGACCCTCCGAGCCGTTACCGAGCATTTGACCCAGCACGTCGTCGACGGGGACCTGGTACTGACGATGGGAGCGGGAGACGTTTGGAAGGTGGCCGATGAGCTGGTGGAGCGAATTTGCGAGCCGCATGGAGCATGATGCGCCCATCAGTCGGCATACGTGGTACCGGCTCGGGGGACCTGCGCGCCACCTATTCCATCCCCAAAGTGCCGAAGACCTGGCCGCCCTCATGGAGCGGGCGAAGCACGAACAGATACCCCTCAAGGTGCTCGGCGGCGGGGCGAATGTCTTGATCCGCGACGACGGCGTTGACGGCGTCGTGGTCCGTCTTGACGACGACGCTTTCCGATCGGTCGAGCACCACGGGAGGACCGTCGACGTCGGCGCCGGTGTGGATTTGATGCCATTTTCGCGTCACTGCAGCGAGCAAGGCCTGTCGGGCTTGGAGTGCATGGCGGGCATACCAGGCACGGTCGGCGGCGCCGTACGCACCAACGCCGGGGGCCAGATCGGCGAGTTCGCAGACCTCGTACGGCGGGTGCGCCTTCTCAATGGTGACGGGAAAGTCGAGACACGGTCTCGAGATCAGATGGGGTTTGGCTACCGGCGATCTCAGCTTGGTGATCGTATCGTGCTCGCTGTCGAGCTCGAACTTGTCGAAGGTGATCCGGGTCGCGTGGCCCGAACGTTCAGTGAACACCTCGAAGTCAAGATGCGTTCGCAACCGCTGGCAGACCGTAGTG
>CAYOQG010000343.1:0-4980 GCA_964405925.1 uncultured Phycisphaeraceae bacterium
TGGTGAAGTCCGCCGAAGGCGGGCGCCGCCATGTCTTGCCGCCCGGGGTGCTATTAGGGAAACGATGCGCGCCCGCATGGCACTGGTTCGTTTCTCAGCGCCGCGACCGTGACAACAAATTGCACGATGCGTTTTCGGGGTCGGAAACGCCGGTGCAGCGGACTGTGATTGTGCGATACCGGCATCGAAAACCGTGGTTCGGTGGATTGATGCAATTCGTTGTGACTGTCGCGGTACGGACTTATTCGCCGTACTTGGCGATGATCTCCTCCTTGGTCTTGCCGAGGATGTCGTACTTTTTGCCGACCTTGGTGAAGGCTTCGACGGCTTTGTCGACGTGGGAGAACTCGTGACCCGCAGAGAGTTGTACGCGAATTCGGGCCAGGCCCTTGCCGACGACCGGATAGTAGAAGCCAATCACGTAGATGCCCTCGGCGTACATGTCGCGGGCGATGTCCTGGGAGAGCTTGGCGTTGTAAAGCATGATGGGGACGATGGGGTGATCGCCTGGCTTGATATCAAAACCGGCCTCGGTCATGCCCTTACGGAAGCGTTTGGTGTTGGCTTCCACCTTGTCACGAAGCTCGGTCGTCGAGGTGATCATGTCGATGACGGCGATCGAGGCTTTCACCACGATGGACGAGACGGTGTTGCTGAACAGGTAGGGTCTCGAGCGTTGCCGCAGCAAGTCGACGATCTCTTGCCTGCCGGTCACGAATCCACCTGACGCACCGCCGAGGGCTTTGCCGAGTGTGGAAGTGATGATGTCGACCTCGCCCATGACACCGCAGTATTCGGTGGAGCCGCGGCCTGTCTTACCGATGACACCCGTGCAGTGGGCGTCGTCGACCATGGTGAGGGCGTTGTACTTCTTGCCCAGTGCGACAATTTTGTCGAGCTGAGCGATGGTTCCGTCCATGCTGAAGGCACCGTCGGTGGCGATCACGCGATAGCGGGCACCCTGCGTCTCTTTGAGCTTGGCTTCGAGATCCGCCATATCGTTGGTCTTGTAGATGGAGCGGGAGGCTTTGCAGAGGCGGATGCCGTCGATGATCGAGGCGTGGTTGAGGGCGTCGGTGATGATGGCGTCGTCCTTGCCGAACAAGGGCTCGAACACACCGCCGTTGGCGTCAAAGCAGGCGGCGTAGAGGATCGTCGCATCGGTGTGGAAGAAGTCGGCGATCTTCTGCTCGAGCTCTCTGTGGATGTCCTGCGTGCCACAGATGAAGCGGACGCTGCTCATGCCGTAGCCGTGAGTGTCCAGGGCTTCGCGGGCGGCTTGGATGACCTTCGCGTGTGAGGACAAACCGAGGTAGTTGTTGGCGCAGAAGTTGATGACGTTTTTTGGGGGGCTGCCTTCCGGGTACTCGACGCGGATGTCCGCCGCCTGGGGGGTCAGGATGAATCGCTCTTCCTTGTACAGACCGGCCTGACGAATCGAGGCCAGTTCACGCTGGAGGTCGTCTTTCATTTTGCCAAACATAGGTTTGCTCCGATTGACGTACATTGTAGGGCGAGCACGAAGCCCGCCGCGTTCATGATGGCGGGTGGAACCCGCCCTGCGTTTCTGAGCCGCAGGCTTCAGCCTGCGCGGGCAACGACCTGACTCTGGGCGCCTACCATAGTCTAAACGGTCCCCCCACACTTTTGCGCAAGCACCTTCTTATGGATATACTCATTCCAGAGCTTCGAAAAAACCACCCAGCAGGTCGGAACGAAGTGTACGCTCGCAGCCAGCATCCTTTCAGCAGCACTTCGATCCTGGGGGTTTTCAATGGTGCGGAACCAGAGTCGCCGTGCCTTGTGGATCATCGCGTTCCGGAACTCCGCAAGTCTGCGGTAGTTGTTCCAAAACTCTTGTGCATCTGGGCCGAGCACTTTTTGCAGCATCTGCTTCCCGCCGACTCCAAACAGCGCCTTGAATGCCTTGTCTACTTGGCTCCGATTCCGAATACTGTTGAGATGGGTCCATAAGCGTGCGGACTTCTCGCGCAGGTCGCGGAACTCAACGCCGACCATCTTCAACTCCGGGTCGAACCGGCGCGTCCCTTGATGGATAAGGTCGAACTGCGATCCTTCGAAATACATCGCCGCTGCGACTGCCGCAAGTTCAGCGCGCTGGCTATTCCACGCAAACACCACGTCATCCCAGATTTCCGTGAATTCTGGATTTGGCCATACTAAACATCCACTTCTCTGACTTCTCCCGCATTCCGGGCAATCAGTATTGACTGAGATGTCCGTTCCAATGTACTCACAGTTCCCACAATGTCCGTAAGGCGAATCCGGTCGCTTTAGGTCGCGGTCAAGGGTAAGCTTAATTGGCAGTGGGATTGCCATTTCGATCAACCATGGTGCTATTTGGCGAATGTCCGCGCGGGCTGAAGCACGCGGCTCAGGTTTCGACTTTTTGACTTTTCGACGTTTATTTCTTGCGCATGGCTTTGACGGCAGCGTTGTACTCGGCTTTGTCGGGGAAGAGGATGACTTTCGCGCTCTTCCTGGGTCGTTCGAGCATCTTGTCGAAGCCCGTCGCGAACTCCGACAACGGGAACATATTCGTGATCACCGGTGTCGGGTCGAGACGACCGGAAGCCAGCAGGTTTCGATTTCGATACCAGGTGTCGAAAATCTTCCGGCCATTGATGCCGTGAATCTGACACCCCTTGAATACGATCCCGTTGTTATAATCAACCGGCAGCGGCGACTCCGCGGCGATGCCGAAGGCAGTGACCCGACCGGCTTTGCGGACCATGGCGAAGCAGTCGTTGATCGAGTCCTGCGAACCGACCATCTCGAGGGCGACGTCGACACCGTTGCCGTCGGTATGATCCATGACGAACTCGAGTCGCTCTTTGGGCGTTGTCTTGTTGGTGTAAAGCTGATGGTCGGCGCCCATTTTCCGGGCGATTTCCATGTTGAAGTCGTACTTGCCGCAGTGGATGATCTTGGCGACACCGCATGTCCGAGCAACGCCGATGGCGAACAAACTGATCGGTCCGTCACCGGTGATGACCATCGTTTTGCCGGCGACGTCGGCGTCCTCTCCGAGGACGGCGTAGGCGGCGTTGCCGAGCGGCTCCTGGATCGTCGCCACCCAGGGCGGGATCGATTTGTCGTTGGCCCAGCAGATCGATTCCGGCAAGGCGAAGTACTCTGCGAAACAACCATCGAAGTCAACGCCGAGAATCTTCATGTTCGTCCCAACGTGGAAGGATCCCAACATGCTGGTCAGGTCAGCGGGATCGTAGATGTGGGTCTCGGCTGAGATATAATCCCCCACCTTGATCCGTTTGCAGTGGGCACCGACCTCGACGACCTCACCGGCGACCTCGTGCCCGAGGATCTGGGGCAGGGCTTTCTCGCCGATCCGACCGGCTGACCACGGGTCCCATTTGTAAATGTGCACGTCGGTCCCGCAGATGCTGGTGGCTCTCACCTTGACGAGCACCCAGTCGGATTGTGGTTTCGGGACGGGCTTGTCCTGCATCTGGGCTCCGAGCTCGGGTTTGGTCTTGACGACAGCCTTCATGGTGTCCATGAGGATTCTCCGGTTTGCGAAACTAGTTCCCTTCAATTCATGAGTACGGGAGCGAAAGCTGGTGGTGTGGCTCGCACCGCCACAAAGCGGGCGGCCCCGACCCCCGGCTGGGCAACTGCAAGCCGCGTGCCGCGATCCCTGACGGGGCCCCACCGGAGCGATAGGTTACAGCGCCGACGCAGGGCCCGCAACGCGGCATGCCCACGCTCGCCCGGACCCGACATCCAACATGCCCGCGTCCGGCTCCGCCGAACTTGGGCATGCCACGCTTCGGGTTCGACCGCGGAAGGTAGCGGGGATAGTGCCTCCCCGCGGGGGGCACGCGGGCGTTAACAGCATTTGCGAGGAAGAGGCACCAGCACTGCGCGGACCTTGCGGGGCACGCTTGGGGCGATGGCGTGATCCAGGCTATGGGTTGTGCTCGTCCTTGGGCAGTTCCTCGACGACCAGGTCGTACGCCTTCCAGGCTTTGGGTGCGGCGAAGTCGCTTTTCTTAACACCCGCGTTGATCGATTTTGCGGACAGGTCGGGGAAGTCAGCGGTGTTGACCACCAGGGCTTCGTCTTTGGTGACCACGACGCGGCTGGGTAGGTGCACGTCCTTCAGGATGAAAAACTCGAGCTTGTTGTACTCGCGATAGAGGTGGCTTTCGGGTTTCGGTATGCAGACCAGATGGTCCGTGTTGGGCGGATCGCCTTTTGTGGGTGGCACGAGCGTGACATCGAAGTTGTGCAGGATCGTCTCCTTCTTCTGGCCGAAGGGAAGGGGAAATGGTGCCTTCTCCAGGTCAAAGAAGTCGACCTTTTCACCGGGTCGCACGACCTCCTGCTTGGTGACCTGCTTGATGCGCTCGAGCGTCTGATAAAGCCAGCGTCCGTCAAACAGATACCACTCCTGCTTGCCGAGCACGCCGTCGACTTCACTCTTCTCGAAATGGATCAGGAAGTTGGGGTTGGGCTCAGCCATCATGAACAGGATTTGACCCCACTTCGTCTGCTTCGAGAGGTTGACCTGATCGTCCTCGACGAAACGGACCTTGCATCGAATGTCCTCAAGCCCGTCGCTTCGTTTTTGAAGGTTGGTGAGGATGTCGTCGATGCGATCGGCCATCGTATTGATGTTGGCTGACTTGGTGGCGGGAGGTTGCCCTGCGTCGCTAGCTGGTGTTGACTGTGTCGGCTGATTACCAGCCAAAGCGATCGAGCATACGAACATTGAGAGCCACAAGGTAGTCATCCTTTTCGTCTCCCGATAAAGGGCCAAGCCTGCAAGGTCAAGCACATTCTAGCGCGTGCTGCGGCGCTCGCCCTTGATACGTCGGCTCATGGTACGTCACCAGTTTACGAGACACAAGATGAGACACGGTGGTCGACGCAAAGCGTTGGACGATGATGGCGGATGCCGTCTTCCTTGTTGTATTCGCTCGATCAGACGCCGGG
>CAYOQG010000344.1:0-4966 GCA_964405925.1 uncultured Phycisphaeraceae bacterium
CGGCTGGCTCGTCCGGGGCACAGGGTGGATCGGACGGATCGCATGGGTCGGCTCCACCGTCCAGTTCTACCAGGTCAAACCACCCGTCGCAGTCCGAATCGCAAAGGTCTGTCGAGATGCAGATCGGAGGACAGGTCAAAGTATCGTCGATGATCGGCGTGTTCGGATCGTTGTCGCAAAATCCGTCGAGGGTGAGTTCGTCGTAGTCGGAGCATCCGTCCCCGTCCGAATCGCGGACGTTATCCGGGTTGTCGGTCGGATCGTTGGGGTCAGTGCCGGGGCTGCTGTTGTTCTCCGCATCGTCAGAGAATCCGTCCCCATCAGAGTCCACGACCGTGGCATCCAGGTCCGGGTCGGGAATCGTGACCGTCGCCCCACATCCACCGACCGACGACTGGCCGAGCATGAGCGGCAGAAGGACGACGACGATTGCCAGGGTAGGGCGAGCGTACATCTTCACGGCAGTGCCCTTTCGCAGGAAACTGTTTCCAAGACCGGTATGTTGCCAGCGTCATCGGCGGCGATAGTTATACTCTGTCTCTATCGGTGTTGCAGAAGTCATGCTTGACGACATCGCGGAATGGACGAGGGTCCGTAAATGAACGTGTTGAGGCGACTCAATCAGCGGGCGGCATGAGGTCGGCGTCCTCGGCGACGGACCGCGTCGGGTCGGGGCCGATGCGTTCGAGTGTCCTATGTTGGGGATGCTGACTCCGAATCCCCCCACTCGTGTCGGAGTACCAGCGGGCGGGCTGTGTCATCCATCCGGCTGGGGGACCATCACCTCTCGACCGTCCGCCAGAATCACGAAGATGGCCCCCGAAGGCTGCATGACCCTCACGCTTTGCACGGGGCACTCGGAATAGTAGCTCTTGGCATACTCCTCAGCGAATTGCTGTAGCTCCCAGAGATTCTTGCTCAATGCACGCTGCTTCTTCTTGTCCGCGTCCATTGCCAGCTTCGCCAGTTCGACGCACAGATGCTTGAACTTCTCCCCAGCGTGTTTCGGCGAGAACCATTGCGGCATACCCTGTTCTGAGAAACGCGGGTTCCTGTCCATCTCGATCAATCCTTTCCCGACGGTCTGCCGGGCGGTTTGTCCGCAACCCGATACGAGTCCGCTGGCGGCAGAAGGTCCGCATCCTCCACAACGGCCTTCGTGGCATCGGGTTGAATAAGCTGCACCGTTCCGTCGAGCGTGATGCGGGCTCCGACGCCGAATCCACCACTCATGTCCATGCACCACCGGCAGAACGAGCGAGTGGTTCCGTACAGGTGGGTCGTCGGCCTTCGGCAGATCGGACATCGAAGGATTCCCATCGCGTCCGACGCACTCCGCAGGGAACGGCGAAGCCCGTCCAGTTCGGCCAACGTGGCTGCGTCACACCATGCTGGAATCTCTCGAACCAGCCGCCACAGGATCAAGCCAACTTCGTACAACAGATTTGCCGTCTGGACTCCACACGCTTTGTCCCAAGAGGTGAAGTACCTATCGGATTCTCGCTCGCCGATCGGGGTGTAGCAGACGACGCAACGATCGGGCGGGCTACTCGACGCCACGGATTCGCCACGGTTCATTGCGGCCACCTTCTCGTGCAGTCCGCCCGCCCGAGCGACAAGATCATCAAGGGCGGAAACGAATCGACGTTCGACCCATCGCGGTGGTCCGCTGGTGAACGCCGCGATTATACTCCGAAGCGAATCGGCCAATCCCGCCACACGAGCGACCGGCGATGCTGCCCATTCCTCCAAATACGCCCGCAACGGACGCTCTCCGGGCTTTGCACCGCACAGCGGGCATAGGAAGTGGAACATCGTTAGCCGAAGCGGCGGCGTATGGCGTTCAGTCTTGGCCATGCGGAGCATTCCGATTGCCGTGTCCGGTCCCTCAAGAGCCGAAGATAAGCGGCGGGTCGATCCACGTTACGAAGCCGCCCGCTACGCTCGTCCATCATAATACTCGTTCGCAAGGATGGCCGCCTAACCGCCACATGATCGTCAAGGCGGCGGACGACGGTACTTGTTCCCGCTGCCCAGCCGCATCCTCTGCGTTCCACACACGTCCGATAATCGTTACGAGCGGACCGCTTGCATCCGTTCGACGACCACAACCCTCCCCAATTCACTATCAGATTTGTTGTTGTCCCAGACCCATAACCTCGCCCCTAATCCTGCTTTATCGACCGCTGAGAGGGGGTAGGCGGGAACGAAGTTTTCGGAAGCACAGAGCGAGAGAGCGATGCAAAGAACATGGCGGGCGGGAACGAGTCCACCGTCGGAGTCTCGCACCGGAAGGCTGTGTTGCTGGCTTGGCTTGGCTTGGCCACACGTAGGTGGACGCTCCGCCCGTCAAAAGCCACACGAAGGCACGGATACTCATGTCGGGCACGCTGAGGCGTGGGATTTCTTCAAGTCATGTGTGCCGGTATCCGATCAGGTGCATGCCCCCAGCCCGGTAATGCAAAGGAGCCGGTCGTGCAGCTCGATGTGATACGCACAGAACTCATCGACATCATCCGAGAACACGAGGACCGGTACTGGACAGGGTATTCAGTCTGGTCCCGCTTGAAGGTGCGGTTCCCGGAGCAAGCCGAGGGATTGGCACGCACCTATTCCGACGGCGTGGGACGAGGTGGAGGCGTGAATTATGGGCCGGTGTCCCACATTTCACAGAGTCTCGCTTCGGTGCCGGACCTTGTCGATCGGCAGTGGTTGGACGCAAAGGGACTTCGCGTCCGGGAGCACGAAGCCTCCGATGATGTGATCGCCATCTTCCGCTGGATAGGCGGAATCTCGCAGTGATCTATGATGCACAGAAGGAGACAGGAACATGAACAGCTACTTTCGCTCGCCCTCATACACCGAGCATACGATCTTGAGATCGAGCGACCAGACCGTTGTCGGGACTATTCGTGTCAAGCCCACAACCGTCATGTGGAAGTCCAAGGGCGGCAAGCAGTTCCACGCTGTGGAACTTGAGCGATTCGCCGATTGGATTACCGACCCGAAAACGGGGGCAAGACGCCTGAAGCAATAGGGCGGTCAACGCTCGATCGGCACGACGCTGCCCCATCGCCGTCGCCGCTCTCGTTGGTATGCTCCGGATCGGCTCGGACGCCTTATGGACCTCTATCTAACTTCAGGACCTGCTGTCATCTCCTGTCACTACCACCTTGGGTCACCGATTCGACCAACGTCAGGATCGTCTGTCGAACGTGCTCGGGCAGGTCAGTCCATGCGGCGATGACGACGGCTAAGTCGTCGGGAGTTGAAGCCCGGTCCACAGGCTGGTCTACATGGTCGGCCTCTTGCGGTTCGTAAACATCGGTGTGACAATCGCTTACGGTGTCCTGGCATCGGTCTACGGAACCGAAGGTTAGTGGTTCGAGTCCACTGCGGCGTGGTTCTTCAGCACCCTCATCCGCATCCGGCTCCAATGCGTTGCCATGCGGTGACAGTGCTGACTCCTTCGATGTACGCCCTCCACGCAGGCTGGTACACATGCTGTCGGCGTCTTTGCCGTCAGTCCCGGTTGCTCGTAGCCGGTCACCCTCGGGCCGCGTCCGAAGGTCGGGCAGCTTTTCCAATGCCGCCGCCCGGTCGGCGACAACCGTGTGGCTATACCGACTCATGGTTAGGTTGATGTCGGAATGGCGGGCCAAATCTTGAGCCTGCTTCGGATGAATACCTGCACGGGCCAGATTCGTGATGAAGATGTGTCGTAAGGCATGAGAATCGAGCACCCGCCTGCCCTCGTCCCGATACGCGAGGATGGTGCTCTCCTTACGCACCTTTCGTTATGCCTTGTTCAGTTTGGCGTCGTCTAGCCACACTGATCGAGCGTCATCCAGATCGGCTCGGAGCATCTTTGCTGTCCTCTCAGGCATATTAAAGGCAGGTGCGTCAGGCTTTCGTTCACGCAGATGGCGGTAAGGGCGATCCTCGTCCACGCCTTGCTTAACCCGCCACCCAATTGTCTAACTCATGCTTGGGTCGAATTCGAGCGGGACGGGGTGTGTGTTGATCTGACCGAAGATCGCCACTGTCTAGTGGAAGATTTCCCGTATTACATATACCTGTCGAAGCGATACAGGGGAGTCAAGAGAATAGAGGGTCTGGCCGCGAGAATGAGGAATTTCGGACCCTGGAACAAGCAGATTCTCGCGCGGATGAGCCATGCGTGGACTCCTCCGAGAACCTGTCTCAGCCATTGAGGGATGGCCGACCGGGGGCATCGAGTACAGAAGATGAGCCATACCTCTTGGACCGACCGACCCGGCCAAGGCACCACAACTCATCATCCTGACCTCGACTGTCTCCCGTTCCAAGCAGACAGGGTAGCGACAACATGGGCTTACGGGAGTCGGGCAAGCAGTCGAGAAGCAGAGGTTCTTGTTCTCGCATTATTCACTGCCAGGAGATGACACGAGTTACCAAACGCGAATAGGCCCTCTCTGAGCGTTCGCCGGGACCCGATGGCCTTCCGATCCCGGTGAGCCCAACAGCGGCTGCGGGGACGTATCCTCCGTGCCAGGGGGCATCGATCGTCCGACGATCCGGAGCCAAGTTGGGAACGGTTGATACGTGCGTGACTCACCCTCCCTCAGGGCCAAGCTAGGACGATGTCCCAGATGGCCCGCCCGCCAAGCAGCGTATCGACCACGAGGAGAGAAAACAACCCAATGGTCCCGCTCGTCAGACCGACGGCCCATCCACGTTTTCCTGGGATGTATCGTTGGGCTCCTACTGTCAGTGAAAAAAGCCAGCCTATGTACACCATTGTGGCAGGCCAGAGGAGTATCAGGACGAGCACTCCAAGAGCACGCAGAAACCTGGTTATCCGAAGTCCTGGGAAGGCAAGAGCTACGCAGATGACCGCAATGGCAGCGGCGGTCATTAGTCGAAGAGGATTCGACCACTCGAAGCCCGACATGAACCAATCGACGTCGAACATGCGGGCATACAC
>CAYOQG010000345.1:0-4936 GCA_964405925.1 uncultured Phycisphaeraceae bacterium
GAGCTGCCCCACCCACGCGGATGTGCGTCTGGAGGCCCTGTCACCGCAACTGTTCAGCTTCAACTCACCGCACGGTGCGTGCGAGCTTTGCAACGGGCTGGGGACGACGCTCGAGTTCGACCCCGAGCTGATCGTTCCCGATCCGAAGCTCTCCTTAAGCGACGGTGCCATCGCACCCTGGCGCCGCCAGGGCAAGCATCTAAATGCCATCTACGCCAGGATGACCCGCGAGTTCTGCCAGCGGTTCGAGGTGCTCCCCGACATCCCCTTTCACAATATCGTCGAGACCAAACGACGGATTCTGCTCGAGGGAACAAGCGATGCCGATGTCCAAGAGTACTCCGCCGCATTCGAAGGCGTGATCCCCAACCTGCGGCGACGCTGGGAGACGACGGAGTCGGAATCCGCCAAGCAGCGGCTGCACTCCTTTTTGAGCGAAGCGCCCTGCGAACGGTGCCAAGGTACGCGTCTGCGGCAACAAGCTCTGTGTGTCAAACTGGCTGATCGAAGCATCGCCGACATCGCCGGTATGACCATCGCTGAGGCCCATTCGTTCTTCGAAGACATGAACTTCTCGGGGGAGGCCCAGGTCGTGGCTGTACCCCTGCTGCGTCAAGTCCGCCACCGCCTTCGGTTCCTGTGCGATGTTGGTGTCGAGTATCTGTCATTAGACCGGGCGAGCGTCTCACTGTCCGGCGGGGAATGGCAGCGCATTCGTCTTGCCACACAGATCGGCAGCGGGCTTGCGGGTGTCTGCTATGTGCTCGACGAGCCCACGATCGGCCTGCATGCCCGTGATACCCATCGCCTCACCGAAATTCTCCAGAGGCTCGCCCGTATGGACAACACCGTTGTCGTCGTCGAGCACGACGAGCAGGTGATCGCCGGCGCCGACCACATGATCGACATCGGACCCGGTGCCGGCGCCCACGGGGGCCGTGTCGTCGCCGAGGGAACACTCAATGAAGTGTTGGCATGTGAACAATCGATCACCGCAAAGTTCTTGACCGGCAAGTCACGAATCGCCCTGCCCGAGAGTCGACGTGAGGTCGACTGCGCGCAGGCAGTCGAAGTGCACGGCGTGACCGCCAACAATCTCAAGGGCATCAACGTTTGTTTCCCGCTCGGCTGCTTTGTGTGTGTCACCGGTGTATCCGGGAGCGGCAAGAGCACGCTGGTGACGCAGGTGTTGTGGCGGGCGCTGAAGCGCCGGATTGATCGCAGCGGACCCCGTCCTGGTCCCTACCAGCGCATTGCCGGCGCCGCCCTGGTGGACAAAGTCATCGAGATCAACCAGTCGCCCATTGGGCGAACTCCCCGCAGCAACCCCGCCACCTACGTCGGGGTATTCGATCTGATCCGCCAGCTTTACACCAAAACGCGCGAAGCGAAGATCCGCGGCTATGGCGCGGCCCGTTTCAGCTTCAACGTAAAAGGTGGTCGTTGCGAAGCCTGCGAAGGCCAGGGTACCAAACGCATCACTATGCACTTTCTGCCCGACGTCTTTGTGGAGTGCTCCGAGTGCGGTGGAAAGCGATATAACCGCGAGACGCTCGAGGTGCGCTATCGTGGCAAAACCATCGCCGATATCCTGGATATGCGGATCGAGGAAGCCACCGACTTCTTCGAAAACTTCGCCAATATTCGCCGTCGCCTTCAATCACTCAGGGACGTCGGACTCGGCTACATGGCCCTCGGGCAGCCGTCCAACACGCTCTCGGGCGGCGAAGCCCAGCGCGTCAAGCTGGCCGCAGAACTCCACCGATCCGCCAATGGCCACACCATGTACATCCTCGACGAACCGACAACAGGTCTTCACTATGCCGATGTTCGAACGCTTCTGACCGTGCTGAATCGCCTTGCCGACCGCGGACAAACCGTCCTGGTCATCGAGCACAACATGGATGTCATCAAAATGGCAGACTGGATCATCGACCTCGGCCCAGAAGGTGGTGACAGCGGGGGTGAGATCGTCGTCGAAGGCACACCCCAGCAAGTCGCCGCCTGCGAAAGAAGCCACACCGGTAAGTTCCTCAAAGACCACCTTGCCGGCTTCGCCCCCGTCGATCGCTGGCAGCGAGTTCAATCCTCGCCCTCGCAGCGCTGAACCGCGGGCAAGGTGGATCCGACGATGTCGGGAGCCCGCGCGGACCATTCCGAACCGCGACCGTCCATTCCGAGCCGTGACCGTCCATTCCGAGCCGTGACCGTGAGGGAGCGGGAAGATGAACCGAGCCCCAAGCGCCAGCGCGGGGTGCCATCGGTGCGTCGCAGACTGACAACCCGCGCTGGAAGCGCACAGCGGGAGTGAGGGAGTACTCTGACGGAAAGTGGGTTTGTTTGGGTTTGCTTTGGGTTCGTTTTTGGAGCGAAGCCGCGTTTTCGATAGCGCCAGTGCGGTTTTTTGGGTTCGTTTGGCCAACTTTTTTTCGTGCGTTTCGTCCTTTTCCCTCGTTAATTGACGAGAACATGCCCGCGCCCGGTTCGCCGGGCTTGGGCATGGCACTCGTGACCGCGGATGCGCGCGGGGCGTGCGCGGGTCGCGGAGCATGCCGCCAACGACTATAACTTGGCACGCGATCGGCGGAAGGTGTGGACGGAGCGATCAGGGCGATTGACGATTGGGGATTGGGTGACGCGGCGACGCAGCGACGCAGCGACGAAGGGACGAAGGAGAGGTGGTTCACGCGCCAGCATTCGGACAAGATCTAACCGTGACCGAGATCTGCAGTTCCTTCGTCAGGGGTCACTCGCGCTTCCGAGTCGCCGATTTCCACTTACAGCGTCCTTCGTCCATCGGCTGGAGGTGACCGGTCACCACGATGGAATCCTCGGAGGCAACCGGACGGAGTGAAGCTGTATAGGCCGGGTGGCCCGCCCTGAATGATGGTTCCACTCCCTTGCGGTCGCGGCTCGGTTTACAGACCGCTTCCTTACGGTCGCGGCTCTGAATGATGGTTCTGAATGACGGCGCTGAATCGTGGAGAGTCCTTTGGCGATGAAGAACTCTCAGACGCGCGCGAGGCTGCGCGCGACGTGCTACGGTCGTTGCACCCAGGGTCTATCCTGGTGGTGGATGTTGAAAAACTTGTTATCGCCTTCGAAGGTGACGATGCCGGTTTCGTCGGTTTCGTAGCCGAGTGATTCGAGGGTCTCCAAGGAGGCGTGGCTGTCGAGCCAGAGGACGGTGCCTTTTCCTCCGTGGCGCTCGTGCAAGGCGCTGCGGGCAGCGTGGTCGTGCTTGAGGCTGGCCATTTCGCCACGGTCGGGGTCAACACGGGGCGGGTCGAGATTGAAACCTTCGTTACCCAGGGCCTCGATCGAACGGCCACTGTCGCTGTCGTGGAGGTTGTTGTCCTCATAGTCTTTGCGATCGTGGGGTGTGAAGGACGCAGCAGTTCCCATGCTGTCGGCCACGGCTACGCACTGATGCGGCACGCGGACGGACGAATACTTGACCGGCCAATTCTTGTAAGAGGTCATTACTTGTTCGTCCCGGAGCCTGGAGTTGCCGAGGAACTGATAGTTGTATCCAAAGGCACCGTTGCGTTCGTCCGTCCAGTGAGGGACCTCCGGACAGAGGAAGATTTCGTTGGAGTAATTCTGTCGATCGCCGGGCTGGCCGAACTTGTCGATCGATTTTTTGGCAGGCTGGGGGTCTTCGAAGGGTGGCAAGCCGAGCTGGCTGGCCATCATCGTTAGAAACGTGGGACGATATTTGATACCGCCCGCGATGGGAATGCGCCAATGGTCGTCGTCGATCTTGGGAAGCCTGCCGGGGACGAGCACATCTTTGTTGATGTTGGCGTAGAGGACGAGGCCCTGGCCCACGGTTCGAAGACGTGTCAAGCAGACGGTAGCCTTGGCCTGTCGTCGAGCACCAGCCAGTGCGGGCATCAGGATGGCTACGAGCAGGCCGATGACGGCGATCACCACCAACAGCTCGATGAGCGTGAAGGCTGGTTTCATGCCGTGCGTTGGGGAGGTTCGGCTGTGTATCTTCATGTGCCGCACTCGCATCCGAGATCTCACACTGTCAGCTGTTTCAAGGGCTGGAGGTCGGGTCAACAGACCCGACGTTTGTGCTATGGCACAGTCTTATCGGCCAAGATCATGAGTTCCATCTCATCCAGCTTCGGAGGGCTGAGGTTCCATGACCCGGCAGTGCCGCCATAGATCCCTAGAACTCGGAACCCGACCAAGGTAAGCATGCGGTGGATCTCGGGCGGTGTGTACCCCCGCTCGCGCAGGTACAGGTCGGCGGCGGCGTCAGGCACATAGGCTGCGACGTCGCTGACCTCAGTCATGTTGAGAATGTCGTAGCGACCGGCTTGGACGTCATCGTCCGTGTACGTCCGTAGCTGTCGACATCCATTCAAGACGTTAAGAAGCAAACGCCCTTGAACTCGAAGGGAGGCGTGGACGTTTCGCAGAATCGTCAAGTCACGTTCGAGAGGGTCGTCGTTTGTGGCGAGCAGGCACATAGCCCCTTCGCAAAGGCAAATCGCGGCATCGAAGGCGTTAACGCGTTGAAACGTAGCTGCGTCCGCATGGAGCCACTCGACGCTGACCGAAGCCTCTGCTGCCCGTTTCTGAGCGAGTTCCAGCACCCCGCGCGAAAGATCGACACCCGTCACGCGTAAACCCGTCTGAGCGAGGGCGACACTGTGCCGGCCGGTGCCGCAGCCCACGTCCAGGATGTGTCCGCCTGCAGGTGGTCGCAAATGCTCGAGGATGAATTCAACTTCCTTCTCGGTGTTTTTCGTGAACGCCTCGAGGTCGTAGCGCGGTGCGAATGCGTCGAAGAAACGCTCCCAGTCTTTCATCGATTAGCCCCCGTCGGTTTGGATCATCCTCAAAAGCTGTCGCCCAGGACCCATGAATGTAGTGCGTCAACTCGGCCGGTCAAGCCGGCGGGTTGTGCCGTCTTCACTGG
>CAYOQG010000346.1:0-3228 GCA_964405925.1 uncultured Phycisphaeraceae bacterium
GGTCAAACAGGCGTTCCCGGGGAAGCTTGCTGGTAACTAATCTGGAGGAGAACCACTTTTTTTTGTGTGTTCGCCGTCCTTTCTTTTCCGCGGCGGGCGGAACCCAATGGCCCTAAGACAAGAAAACTGAGCGCGCACCCTAACTGAGGTGTTGAATGCGAACGTTCAGATATCGGCTTGGAACCACTGTTTTCGATAACCAAACGTCGGTTTCCGGTGGTACCGGTCGTTAGGTTAGTGCCATTGGGCGGAACCCACCCTTTTGTCCTCCGGTGTCTGCGAATCGGCATCCTCGCTGCGCGCAACGTGCGCGCGATGGGGCGAGACTTGGCCCGGGGCTAGAACTTCATTGGTGATCGCTGGGCGGGCAAGGCACGTAGCGCGCTTCTACGTGATAATCGCGTTTATCACGTAGAGGAATAGCACGTTTCGGAGCGTTGTACATCCCGATGAGCAGCGCGATCCCGGTGCGTCGGCATCGCGACGTCAAGCGCTGCCCTGTCGGAAGGGCGGTAGGACCGCTTCATATCTGTCGCGGTACTGATCCGTACCGCCAAGGCCGGACTCGGTCAAGCCCGAGTAGCTCGGGGGCGTCTGAGCACCACGGTGCCCGCCGCGAGGACAAGCAGCGTCATGACAACGAGACCCCATTCGCAGACGGTGGGGATTGGATCTGCGGGCGTGATCTTGAACGCGTTGCGGCTCCCCGATGCCGCCACATACACGTTGCCCGCTCCATCAAAACCAATGTCGTGAGGTTCATCGAGAGTGTGTCCCACCCCGTCACCCGTTGCATCTATGATCTGGGTGATCACACCACCCGGAGTGATCTTGAAGACGTTGTCGGAAATGGCTCCGGCCACATGCACGTTGCCCTCTCCGTCCACGGCAACGCCTAAAGGGCCATCGAGCGTGTGTCCCGCCCCATCCCCTGTTGAATCTACGATCTGGGTGATCACACCACCCGGAGTGATCCTGAAAGCGTTGTCGGAATAGAATCCCGTCACATACGCATTGCCGGCTGCATCAGCAGCAATCCAGCGAGGCGAACTGAGAGCGTGTCCCGCCCCATCGCCGGTGGCGTCTACGATCCGTGTTATTACGCCGCTCGGAGTAATCTTGAATGCGTCGTCGTTGCTCTCTCCCGTCACAAACACGTTGCCCGTTACATCAGCAGCAACGGTGCGAGGAAGATCGAGGGCGTGTCCCGCCCCGTCACCCGTTGCATCTATGATCTGGGTGATCACACCACCCGGAGTAATCTTGAAGACGTTGTCGGAATAGAGCCCTGGCACATACACGTTGCCGGTACCATCAACGGCAACGCTCTGAGGCGTGTCGAGCGTGTGCCCGGCCCCGTCACCCGTTGAATCTATGATCTGGGTAATTACTCCGTCCGGGGTGATTACGAAAGCGTTGTCACTGGCGCTGCCGACTAAGTAGACGTTCCCGGCTGCGTCGACCGCCAACCTGCCTTCACTGTTGTAATATGCGTGTCCCGCCCCGTCACCCGTTAAATCTATGATCTGGGTAATCACACCATCCGGAGTGATTTTAAAGGCGTTGGACGTATTCCCCCCTGGGACATATGCGTTGCCCGTCCCATCAGCGGCAATGTTCCGCGGATACCCGAGCGTATTTCCTTGCCCGTCGCCGGTCTCGTCAATGATCTGGAGAATCGTCTGACCACGACCTGATTGGGGGTAAAGGAACAGCACAGTCGCCACGAGCAGCGTACCTATTACTGGTCTCCCAGTCATCTTGAACCCTCCAAGAAGAACCGCGCACACCTAGTACGAAAGTCAACGAGTGCTATCGTACTCAGCGTCCACCAGCCGGCAAGCGGTTGACCCTGAGCCAACGCAACAGAACGAGCCTTAACGGACGGCGAGGATGCGATGGGGCGTGCGCTTTCAGTTAACAATCTTCAGCACAACAGTATTGGGCGTTGGGAATAAGCGAGGAGAAGGGGGCGCGCGCGTCGGGAAAGGCGGTTCTGGAGGGGGTGAGGCGGTGTTGGGTTTGAGGGTGGTCGGGCACCAGGTGTGTCGAGCCGACCTACGGATGCCGTATGCACCGGGCGCGTGCGGTTCGGGGTCGCTATAGAGGCCGCTCCTTCACAGTTCCGTAGGGCAGGTCGATCCAACGAAGGCGGAGAGACCTGCCGCAACAACGACGCACGAGTGCCGGCAGGTGTCGCCCCGGTGTTCCGGGCCTCCACCTGCCTTGCCGAGCTGACGTTTCCGGGTCGGCCCCCTTGTCCGCTTCCTCACGGGCGCGGGTCGGATTTGTGGCCGCTCCTTTACAGTCGCGGTTCGGACTAGAAGCCGCTTCCTCACGGGCGCGGTTCTGAATGCGAGTGCAGGTCACACTCCTTGGTGGGCGGTGCTCACCGTCCGGACTCTTACCCCCCTGTGGTCCCCCCTGGGAGGGGGGACGGCTGGCGGTCCTGTGGTTCGCCCTGAAAGGGGGCGGTTCTTATGGTGGGCGGTGCTCACCGTCCGGACTCTTACCCCCCTGTGGTCCCCCCTGAGAGGGGGGACGGTGTCATCGTGTTGTCATGCCGAATTCGAGGTCGACGCCGAGGCCGTTGGCGATGCGGTTGATGTAGTTGAAGAAGGCGATTACCTGGGTGGCGTCGTTGATGGCACGATCGTCGAGGCCCAGGTCCCGCAAGTGATCGATGTCGGCCTTTGTCACTTCGTGCGGGGTGCGGGTAAGTTTGACGGCGTGGTCGCACAAAGCACGGTCGACGTTGGATAGCATGGCCTTCGTGTAATCGGTCTTGATCTGCTTGACCCACTCTGCGTCCTTGACCTCGGCCCGGAGGTCATAAGCATGGGCCTGTGTTCAGTAGACGCAGCCGTTGGTCTTGGAGACGACGACGGCGAGCATCTCGCGTTGGGCACGTGTCAAAGGGGAGTCAGCTTGGACTGTGGTAGCTTGGTATAGCTCTAACATACCCTTTAATGCGTGGGGGTTGTTGCTTTGGACCTTTAGGATGTTATAGACGCGGCCTGCGCGTATGCGAGCTTGCTCGTAGATTTGGGCGAGCAAGCCGGTTGCTTTCGATTCTCCGATGAGTTTGATCCAGGCCACGAGAGCGACTCCAGTGTTGGTCAGTTTACCCCCCTGCGGTCCCCCCTGGAAAGGGGGACAGTTGAGTGCCCTGTGGTCCCCCCTGGAAAGGGGGACAGTTGAGTGCCCTGTGGTCCCCCCTGGAAAGGG
>CAYOQG010000346.1:3328-4877 GCA_964405925.1 uncultured Phycisphaeraceae bacterium
GGGACAGTTGAGTGCCCTTTGGTCCCCCCTGGAAGGGGGGACAGTTGGGTGCCCTGTGGTCCCCTCTGAGAGGGGGGACGGCGGCGTTGTGGTCCCCGCGAGAGGGGGGATGGTTGCGGGGACCACCGGCGGCAGACCCTTGTCACCTCGCACAACCACGGGGCCGCCGGCGGCGGACCTATGCCGCTCGGCTATTGTGAACGATCAAGCGCGAACACGCGCCAGCGTCGACCCAAACGTCCGCTCCGTCACCATCGCGGCTCGGAAACGCCGGTACTGCAAGCCGTCGATCAACGCGTGACAGAGCGCTAGTTGCGGACCTCGACGGTGGAGTGCTCCTCGACGAGGTAGGTATAGAGGTCCTCGACGTCCTCGTTGTACATACGGATGCAACCGAGGGAGACACTCTGGCCGATGGTTTCGGGTTCGATGGTGCCGTGGATGCCGTAGCGATGTTGGCCTAGTGCCTCACCACCGACACCCTCCAGACCGATCCAACGCTCGCCGAGGGGGTTTTGGGGATCATCCGATGAGATAATCCGTCCACCGCGAGGGGGATAATAGGTCGGGTTGGTGAGCTTGGTGGCGACGCGCCACGCGCCGCTGGGGGTGCTGTCTTCGGCTCCGAGGCCCACCCGAAAATGCTTGACGAAGGTGGTGTCGAGGTAGACGTCCATGGAGAAGGTGGGCTTATGGACGACAGCCCGGAAGGGGCCCTTCACGATCTTGATGGTCTGACCCACGCGGATGAGATTCTTGTTGGCGATTCCGTTGATATTGGCAAGGAGGTCGGGCGAGACCTTGTTGGCTTTGGCGATCTTGCCGAGTGTATCACCGGGCTGCACGATGTGTCGCTCGACAAAAGGGTCGTTGGGAAAGATGCGTGGTGAGAAGATCGTCTCGTTACCGAGGCGAGTCAGCTCGGCGCGGAGTAGCGACGCTTGGGAGGGATCGATGGTCTGGGCAAAAGCTTCGCTGAGATAGGCCCGGGCGGCAACGACGTCGCCGCGCTGCGCGGCGTCCCTGCCGGCAGTGACCAGAGACTCGACCCGATGTGATATTTCCTGCGAAGGATGAGCCGGCATCGGCGGGTCCGGCGTCTCCCCTCTTTCGGGGACGTTGGACGGCCGGGACGCGATCGGTTCCACCTCAGGTCGATTACTCGCGAGAGCGGGCAGTGATCGAGATGCGATACCCAGATCGTCTGCCGGAGCGGAGCCCTCACGCAGGTAAAGCCACCAGGCAGCGGTTCCAGCCGCGATGGCGACCAAAGCGGGCAGTGTCCAGCGGAAGCGACGACGTCGATACGTTCTTCGGTAGATGGCCACGATACAGGACTCCGCGAGAGAACCGAGCAGGCAGCAATCGGTAGGACGGCGTCAGCGTCGTACCGAGTGTTGAGGATACCGCAGGATGAAACTGTTGCAAGAGGTGGACAAGATAAGATACGACAAAGCCGGTACAGAATCGGCGTCTTCAAACTAACTCGATCTTTCAGTGTTCGCGGAGTTAGGCGGCTCGTGAGTCTTGTCGAGGGGCTACCTCGGAG
>CAYOQG010000347.1:0-4846 GCA_964405925.1 uncultured Phycisphaeraceae bacterium
ACTCTAGCGAGACTGCCGGCGTTAAGCCGGAGGAAGGTGGGGACGACGTCAAGTCATCATGGCCTTTATGCCCAGGGTGTCTCACGTGCTACAATGGTCGGTACAGAGCGACGCGATACCGTGAGGTGGAGCAAATCGCAGAAAACCGGCCTCAGTTCGGATTGGAGTCTGCAACTCGACTCCATGAAGTCGGAATCGCTAGTAATCGCGTATCAGCCATGACGCGGTGAATGTGTTCCTGAGCCTTGTACACACCGCCCGTCAAGTCATGGAAGTCGTAAGTACCCAAAGCCGGGTTGTTAACCTTCGGGAGACGCCTGTCTACGGTAAGTGCGATGACTGGGACTAAGTCGTAACAAGGTAGCCGTAGGGGAACCTGCGGCTGGATCACCTCCTTTCTAGGGGATGACCTAGATGCCTCAGGTCCGCTCGTCGGACCAGTGGCACTAACGTCAGCACATTGTCACGTGTTGAACTTCAACACGTGTGTGGATTCGCCAAAAGCGAACCCACCCGACGACAAACCTGATTCCTTGATACATGAAACGCCCACGGCGTCGCTTCCGCGATCCCGTGGGCGTTTTCTTTGCGCTCCCGCACCGATCCGAACCGCGACAGTCATGGAGCGGCTACGGACTCGCCTGCGCTAGGACGCGTCACCGCCCGGCGTCCACTCTTGCCTACATGCGTGGCTACATGAAGATCCGGCGCTTGAATGCCGCAACATCTTTGGCGGATAACGTGAACCACTCGCCACGTTTTCGTTTCGCGGCAAAGCGCTTATGCCAGTAGGCCTCAATCCCAGGGGGATCGTCGGTCTTTATCTCGTGCACGAGCTTCGCTCGTTCGGGCAACTGGATGTCCAATTCATATTTGCGTCGGGCGACAGACTTGGTGAAACCGATCTTGAAGTGTTTACCAGATTTCAACAGGTAAACGTAACCGAAGGCTTCGTCCTGGCCATCTTGGGCAGTCTCTGCGGGTGTTGTCTGGGTAGGACCCACTGACCGGCAGGCTTCCACTACATCATCAAGCCCGCCACGAGCTTCACAGTACTCGATCACTCTTCTTGCACGCTCACTCTTCCTCCCAACGCGCCCAAAAGCACTATGACTTGGGAAGTCGTGGTCGTCGCGTGCCTTCATGCGGATGTCAGCCTCGGTCGGGAAACACCCGAGCTCACGCGTTAATTCTGCAAGTTTCTGAATTAGGAATTGTTCATCGTATGCACTAACAAGTCTGTTGGGTTCATAGCCGGCCTCGCGTACTGCCTCGCCCCATGATCGCCAATATTTCGCGTACCAGTCCGATTTCCTGATCCCCGTCTGCTTTTCGAAACGTTGCGTGCCGAGCGGACTTCCTCCATTCGCGTCGGCAGTGCGTCTTATTTCGTCGAGGATGTGCTGCTTATCCATGGCGGTCCCATCGCGACGGCAATCTGCCCACACACAGCGTAGCCGGGGGAGTCAACCCTCGCAAGAGTCTGATGTTTGGGCAGCCGCCGTCCCTCGCAAACCGAGGGGGGGACCGACAAACCCGCACGTTGACGTCAAACAGGACCTTCGCACCCACAGGGGTCAGCACGTAACGCTTCGGTTCTTTTCCCCCGGCAGCTCTCGACTTCACGGCCCTGGAAACCCGACACTGCGGTGGCGTAACGAGGTGCCCCGGGTTGCCCGAGGACGGCTCATCGTGTATACCTATGATGCTCGACAGCAGGTGAACGTCGGCTCGATGCCGTGTGTTCGGGTGCTCGACATCCGAGCCTAGCCTGCTGGGAGCTTGATTCCGTCCAACGTCAGCGGACTGCTGTCGCTGTACCACTCCCCGTAACCGCGATTCGTCGTGTCGTCCAGGGCCATTGGCACCCAGGCTCGGCGCGTCTCGGGGGCTACGGTCTGTTGACTGTTCCCCACATCCGTCGCACAAGCGCTTGATCGAGCGGCACTCGGACGCCACGCTAATCCAAGGTCGAATATGAGGATTGAACGACTACGACAGGTTCACCAGGCTCGGGCGTTTCACCGGTTTCGTTTGCAGCTCGCGCACCGGACGGGTGCGCACCCGCCTCGCCCGGAGTGCCTTTCCTACTATCGCAAACCCCGAACGATCGCCGTGGCAATCTCAGATCAAGTGATCAAGATCATCAACCTTCTGTTGGTCGCCACCATCCAGATCGGCGACGGCAAGCCTCCTCACCTCGCAAGAGATCGTATCGCTATCGTAACGGAGCGTAGATCCCGATCCATGGGGATTCGCCATTCCACATCCCGGTTGCCCCTCTTCTTTAGTTTCGAGTTGCTAGTCACCAGTCTCTCGCCTCGCGCGCTATACGCGAGGCGATCCCGCCGATCAGGCGCGACGTTATATTCCTCGGCGGCAAGCTCCGCTGCGGGCGCTTGGACCGCGCGCACCCGGAGCCTCATAGAACGAGCCGCCAGGGAGAAAAAAGGGAAAAAGAAGACAACAAAAAAGTATACAAAACGAACCCAAAAACCCGCACTGGCGCTACCGAAAACGCGGATTCGCCCGGAAAACAAACCCAAAACGAACCCACCCACGGCGCGAATGCTATTGTGCCTCGTTGTCTATAAGCTCCTCACTTTAGCCGCCAGGGTCGGATGCAAACGGCGCCGCGCTGGCGTCATCCCGTGCCTTTCGGCCGGCAAACGCCAGAACATCGCCCGCATCGGTTCGCCATCGCTCGGTGGTGCAGCCACTCACGGACCAACCGCTGCCAATACGCCGTCCGATCTGCCACAGTACACCACCCGCGACAATCATCCCGCCGTGGGTGGCTTAGACGTGCTTCGCCGAGCGCTTACGTTACGGGCAGGTTGCGTAGCTGTACGCGAAGGTCTCCCAGACGTTGGGGCACATACCCGCGAATTCCTGCGACGTGGCGAGGTCACCCGCGCCATAGTCCACACCGCCCATCGCTACATCGCAGGTTGCGGTGCCGAAGTGGTCGAGGTTTCCGTTGGTGCCGAAGGAGTGCAGCAGCTCGTGGACAAACATCGACGCGATGAAGGCCTTTGGGTGCTGCAAGTAAGGTACGCCGGGATCGACGTTGCCGCAGACTCGATAGTCGACGACACTGTTGTAGACACACGAGATCCCTGCCTGGTTCTGACAGGTCCCGTCCGCCAGGCTCGTGGTGCTGATCCACAGGTAGTCGCCAGTGGCTTCGTAATGGTCGAGATCGTAACCACAAACGCCGAAGCGGTGCGTCCAGTCGATAACAGCGCCATAAACGCGGCTCGTCCCAAGGACAGGCGAGACGAATTCATTGCAGAACCCGAGGCTGCTTAAATCGGAGGATGTCTGCGCGTAGCCACCTGCGCTGACTGAAAAATCGTCCCGCGAGAACACCACCACAAAGTGTGGCGGATCCGTCGCGTGGGTCGTGTAGTAGGCATCGATCTCCGCTTGCATGGACCCGGTGACTGAGGGGACGTGCGTGATTGCCTGGAGGTTCATCACCGCCCCGGATCGCTGGAACAGCAGGTCGCTCGCGTAGCTTACTGCGTCCGCGACCTCCGCATTCGTGATGGTGTACGACGAATCGTCGATCACTACGCCCGTCCGAACAGTCTTCAGGTACCCGAACTGGGCGCACCCGGCGATGCACACATCGATGTCCAGTACCGGGTAGCGGCCGCCGAAGCCGAAGTCTCCGTCGTGGTAGTCGTCTGTAAAGCGACAGTTCTGCTGGTTGTGCTCCAGGAAGCACACCGGTTCGTCCTCCTCGAGGAGGCACACGCACACGTCGTTGGGGATGGTGCCGCCGCTGTTGACACAGGCGCAGTCCATATCAAAACAGTCGGGATAACCATCACAATCGTTGTCGATGCCGTCGTCGCAAGTAGTCTCGCTTCCCGTCGTTATGCAGCACCCGCCACCCAACGTCAGGGGTAAGCACAGCGCCAGAAATGTGAAAAGGGCTCTGCTGTTCATATCGTTCGTGCTCCTGCATTATCCAGTTCATTGTACAAGAACCACCTGGCGGAGCTGCTGGCTCCGTACCCTCAAGATGATCCTCTGAAAGGTCCGAGCATCGGTTCGCGCACAAAATGGTTGAGAGACGATACGTCCGGGATTTACCATTTACCGCCTTTCAAGCCGCAATTCTACCGCATGTTGTCCCGAACTCAACATCGAGCGGACACTCTGACGACAATGCCTGCTTTTAAGCGCCAGATTCGCTCAGTCCAGCGACGGAACGTACACCCGGTCAACGCTGAACGTTTTGAATCCACCGGTCGGTTTCGGTACGATGCCCTGATGGACCGCGAAGGTTGTCTCAGGCAGGGGTCAGATGGGAAGTGCCGGCCGATAAGAGTTTATCAATGAACAGGCGCACCTTCTTGGCGGTGGTCACAGCAGCAGCAGCGCTCTGTTTCGGCAAGACGGCGTTGGCTGACGGCTCGGACGGCCCTCTTGGGGAGTGGCCGGACTTCATTCCGATCGGGTATATCACAGCACCCCATCCCGACAATCCTGAGTTCCAAACCCACCTTTACGGGGACTGGGGCTCCATCGTGGGCGAAGAGTTCATTTTCTTACAGGACGGGATGGTCAAGTTACTGTACCACAGCTACCACGCAACCTACATGACCGAGAGAATCCACGAGCCTGATGTGCTGGACAACTGGGCGCTGGGATATGATCCAATAACGAAGCTCAAGTACACACCGCTGGTACAACCGGGCGGCCCGATCCCGGGTCCGGCTTGGGCACACACCGACACGCCCGGCTATCTGCAGCATCCGATCACCGGGGAACATCTGCTGGTTCTCCTCCAAATTAGTTACTGGCAAGGTGTCCAGGGAACGCCTGTTTGACT
>CAYOQG010000348.1:0-4835 GCA_964405925.1 uncultured Phycisphaeraceae bacterium
CCCACGGACCGCTCGGAACCCCTCGAAGCGGTCCAGCCCCGTGCCATCAAGAATCGCATCGATCGACCGTTGAATCGCGAGCTCTTCCGTCGTCACGAGCAACAGGTCATCGACAACCGCGTAGAACAATGGTCCCAAGCTCCGCTTGGCCTGGCTGATGGCGACGCCGCGGTAGTGCGACGTCGCCGACTCGAGCTGAAACATAACCCGAAGCGTGTGCAGATGGGCGTTGAACTTTTCGACGCTGCCGAGGTGAAGCACGAGCAGCGGCTCAGCCACCCGATCACGCTCGACACGACCACCGAACGCCCAACCCTCGGTCAAGTTGGCCAGGATCTCACTTTGCGGATCGAGCCCGATGTCGTGTTTGAACTCCGCCCGCTCGAGCAGATACTCGTCGGCAATCTCCTGATCGATCGCTCCTGCGAAAGCCATAACGTCGTCCACGATGTCCGAGGCACGCTTGTACGACCCTTGCAGAATATAGGTGACGTCCTGCGGGAATGCTCTAGCCAGTGTGATGTCCGACGGCGCCGAAGCGAGAAGGCGCGTAAGGCCCAGATTAATCTCGCTGACGCCGACCGCCAACCGCAGCGACCCGTCCGGCCGCAGTGGTCCACTGCCGATCAGTGCCGCGCGTTGGACCCTGTCGAGCTGCAGAGCCTGGTAGAGGTTCGGCAGCGTCTGGTTCAGCCCTTGCGCAAGCAAGGGAACAAGCCCACGGAGGTCCGCGTAGAGAAGCGTGCCGGGCGGTCCGTCCTGGTCGGCATGAAACCGTTGGAACTCTTCCGTGCCGACGAACGCCACCGCCGTGTTCATCTCCTCGAGGTAATCATCTACGGACTCCGGCCCACTGAAGCCGAGGACCACCGCGTCACGCACGATAAGAGTCAGCGAAACTGGAAAGGGGCCGGACAGCGTCAGATACCCGCGCTCTGTGTCGTCAACAAACTGGAGTCTGCCGATTGTCTGCGCCAGAGTCGTACGATTCCACGCCGGGACGAGATTCGCGCGGACGCGGTCAAAGAGCCCAGCGCGGTCAAGTGAAGTTCTCGCGGCCAACATGATCCGCCAGGAGAGCGGATTCGTGGGCGTGCCACGGACTGTCACCATCGTAGGTCCGTCGAACGTGGCTGCCAGCGTCCGGGCAAAGATCGACGAGCGCTGTGGCCCACCTGTTGCGTGCTCGATAACGGGGTGGCGGAAAGCATCCGCACCTTTGGCTGTGTAAGCGATCAGCCATGCGTCAGCCGGAGCGAGCTCGAGGATCGGGCAACGCTGTTGCTGTTCGGGCGACGCGGCTTCCGAGGACTCGGCTTTCTGCGGCGTTGTTGACGGCTCGGGAGTGCGAGGCGGCTCTGTCGCGTACGAAAGCGCGGCAAAGAGACCGCTGGCAACGAGTAGAGGCACCGTCTTCGTCCCGAAAAACCGTGTCATCGTCCACCTCCTTCCGTCTCGAAGGGCTCCAGCGGTTCGGGCGGGTACTCGTAGACCATGTCGAGCGTGTCCCATCGTTCTCCTTTCTGCCCGCCATCATCAACGAGATCCGGGCCAACGCTGTAGAGAATCCAGCCGTCGGGCGTTGGCCTGTAGGCAAGCAGATCACCACTGAACGGGTCGATTAACGCACCTTCCGGCAGCGTCTCGGCTACTTCCGCCAACGTCGGAGGCGGCCCCCCCTCGTGTTTGATGCTATACAAGCGGATAGCGACAACTGCCCTCGCCATCGCCGCGTGTGCTTTGAGGCGTTCCCCTAGGGTGATCGCTCGCGAGAGAGAGGGGAGCAGGACGCGCGGGATAATATCCCACTTGGGGATTTCTTCAGCGATGTAGCGTTCCTCATCGAAGGCTATCGCCCTGGCGTCCAACGGCCCCTTCTCAGCTTTTTCGAGGATTTTGTCGTAATAGCCCAGCATGTGGCGTTTGATGGCTCGATCCGGATAGATCAGCTGCCCGATCCGCAGCTCGAGTTCTCCCCACCCGTCGGCGGGATTCGCGTTGAGCGGGCCGGATGCGAAGCCGAATATGCCTTCATCTGCATCGAAACCTCGCAGATTCACGAAGAACGCAAGGGGGCGGGAGACCAGCTCGTCCACCATAGCCACGCCGAAGATTCGCTCACCGCCCAACCCGTGATCGATGGACGGAAGCCGCTCGCCCAGCCTGCCGAGTTCGTCTTGGAGTTCACTAAGCTGTTTTCGCGAAAGCGGACGGCGCAGGACTAGTTGCACGACGCCTCGTTCCGCCTGTACCCAGATGCCAAAGCCGACAAGGTTTGCGATAAGGGTGTAGTCCGCGTTGACTTGGCTGCCCATGCGCATGCCCGCGAGATAGCGTTTGATCGCGTCGTCGTACTTCTTCTGGGCTTCGAGCCGTCGCCCGTCCGCCACCATGAGCTTAGAGAGAAACCGTTGGTATTGCAGGTTGGGCAGGAGTATGTTCAAGACGCTTGACCTTGGGTCGCCAAAGCAGGGCATCTGGAATCGACGCATGGTCGATGCCTTCATCGCCAGCTCCAGGGCCCTCCGGTTCGGCGGCAGATCAAGGTAGGCCGAAAGGTCGGCTTCACCTTCAGGCCAAGCTGTGAGCCGCGCATAATCGAATGCGTCCTCGAGCTCTGCCGGCAACTTTTCGTACGCGTTGATCGCCTTGAGGTAGACCCAGGCCGCGTTGTCCTCCCGTTCGACCGGGGTGATGTCGAATCCGCGTTCGTTGAGGTCCTCGAGCGGCCAAACGTTGAACGTCTCACCGCGTATGGTCACGGTCTCGGGCTCGGACGCCGCCAGATACGTGACCGCGCCAAGCAGCACGACCGTCCCGACCGCTACGACCAGAAATCTCATGATGGGGCTCCGTACTCCTGTCATCCACCTGATCCCGACGAGTCTCCTGACGAGACGTCGCGCAAGCCTGTTCAGCAACTACGACGCGTACCCCGGTCCGTTGTTATCCCAGTTTGGCTGAGGACGGGACGGCCAGTCCCGACGAGCGATCGTACCGTTTTGACCATGCGCGCCACCATCGCTTAAAGGGGGATTTGACGACCCCTCCACCGCTGCGTTATTAGACCGATGGGAATGTCCAGGTCTGGGACGCCCTCGTCCTGACCGATTCTCCAGGAGGTGTGCTTTGAACAAGCGGTCTGCTGAGCGGCTCTCACAGTTGCCGCCCTATTTGTTTGTCGAGATCGATCGGAAGAAGCGGGAAGCCATCAGGGCGGGCCGCGACGTCATTGACTTCGGGGTCGGCGATCCCGACCATCCGACGCCCGCGTTCATCGTCGACGCCATGGCTGAGGCCATTCGAGACCCTGCCAACCACCCTTATGCCCTCGGGACGGGGATGCTGGCCTTCCGCCAGGCTGCAGTCGACTTTATGCACCAGAGGTACGGCGTAACCCTGGATCCGGCTACGGAGGTGGTTGCCCTTCTCGGTTCCAAAGAGGGCATTGGCCATCTGGGCATCGCCGTCGTCAACCCGGGTGATACGGTGCTGATCCCGGAGCCGGGATACCCTGTCTACGTAGCCGGGACGATCTTCGCGGGGGGGATCTGCCACACCATGCCGCTACGTGAGCAAAGCGGATGGCTTCCCGTGCTCGAAGAGATTCCCGTCGAGGTCCGTCGCCGGGCGAAGCTTTTGTGGTTGGACTATCCCAATAACCCGACCGGGGCCGTTGCACCACTGTCGTTCTTCGAGGAGGTCGTGGCATTCGCACGTGAATACGACATGTTGATCGCCCAAGATGCTCCCTACTGCGAGCTGTACTTCGGCGACCCGCCACCGAGCATCCTCCAGGTGCAAGGGGCCAAAGACGTCGCCATCGAATTCCACTCCTTCTCGAAGACCTTCAACATGACCGGGTGGCGACTTGCCTTTGCCGTCGGCAACAAGGACGTCCTTGCGGCACTGGCGAAGGTGAAGAGCAACCTCGACTCCGGTGTGTTTCAGGCTGTTCAATGTGCTGGCATTGCGGCACTGAAGGGGGTTGGTCGCCCCGAGATCAAGCGGCAGATGGCCATGTATCGGCAACGACGGGATATTCTGGTGGACGGTCTGCGCAAGGCGGGTTGGCCCGTCACACCACCGGAGGCAACGTTCTACGTATGGGCGAAGTGTCCAGCCGGTCGTGACTCGATGACCGTAGCCACGCGCGTGCTGGACGAAGCCGACGTCGTTCTCATACCCGGTGCAGGTTTCGGCCCGTGCGGTGAGGGCTTCGTCCGCTTCGCCCTCACAGTGTCAGAAGAACGGACTCAGGAGGCCGTTGACCGGATCGCCAGAGTTTCCTGGTAGTGTTGCCCACGGTGGGTGGCACGGGTCCGCCGCTGGCGGACCCGTGAGCACATGGGTTACTCCACGGGGCAGCTTCGCTGACCCGTGCCACCCCGATCCGGGGCGCGTGTACCCCATTCATCCCGGCGACGGATCGGCTTCGATGACTATTCGGGCACCTCACCGGGATGGGTGAGGGACTGAGACGCAGACGTAGGGTGCGTCCCATGACGCACCATCCCTGGTGTGTGCCCCATTCACCGCGCAGCGGTGGGTGGACGATCGAGTTTTGAGAATGCCAGAAAACGCCCACATAGCCTACCTAGCCCTCGGTTCCAACCTTGGTGACCGCTTGCATGTGATGCGCCAAGCCGTCGATCGGCTACGACACTATGCCAAACCGTCTGCGGGCCTCCCTCCTCTTTCCCCCCTTGATAGGGTCGGAGATCCAGCTTTGGACGCTGGGAGAAAGACCCGCCTTCCATCCCCCCTTGCTACGGGGAGAAAGACCCGCCTTCCATCCCCCCTTACTAAGGGGGGAATGAGGGGGGGTTAACCAC
>CAYOQG010000349.1:0-4831 GCA_964405925.1 uncultured Phycisphaeraceae bacterium
GACTGGAGCGAGGCAGCCGTGGCCGTCATCGAGCTGAAGCCCGCCTGGACGAATCTCGACCGGGACAAGTTCAACGGACGGACTCCCGTCCAACAGTGTTGGGACTACATGAACGCCATTCCGGAATGTCCTTGGGGCATTGTGAGCAACTTCGTCTCGATTCGACTTTATCACCGCGACAAGACTCCGCTGGCGTTCGAGCAATATACCCTCCAGGACCTGCGGGACCCTCGGCGCTTTCGGGAGTTCTACTGTCTATTTGCCCGGGACGGTCTGCTTCCCACGAAGGTGGTCAGAGTTCCAACGGCGCTACGACTCTTACGGCGAACCGAGGAACGCCAGCGCGAGGTAGGCGATGAACTCTACCACCACTACAGCCAGAACCGGCTCGCACTTATAGCTCACCTGCACACGCACCATAAAAGGCCGGTTGATACAGCGATCCGCGTCGCACAGAAGATTATGGACCGAATCATCTTTCTCGCGTTCTGCGAGGACCGCGGACTGCTTCCCGACCACATCATTCAGCGGACTTACGAACAGCTCCCCCCATTTGCGAAGGTGACAAACCCGCGTTGGCGCAATTTTCTCGAGCTTTTCCGAGCGGTCGACGAAGGTCACCGCAACCTGAATCTGCCGACCGGGTACGACGGTGGGCTCTTTCAACACGACTCCGAGGTTGACGAGCTTCAACTCGAAGACGATTGGACCGGGTTCTTCAAGGAGGTCTCGTCCTACGACTTCCGTGACGAAATTAACGTCGATGTGTTGGGCCATCTATTCGAAAAGTCGATCACCGAACTCGAAAAGCTACGTTTTGGCGGTCTGTTCGATGTCATCGATTCACCGCGCGATTTGAGGGGAAGGATGGTCAAGTCGGCTCAGCGCAAACGGTTCGGTATCTACTATACCCCACCCCAATTCACACGGTTCATCGTCGAGAGTACCTTGGGTGAACTGATCAAGGACCGGTTTGCACACGCCGCTGCTGAGCTTGGGCTGGACCCGGAAGACCCAACACCCTCGGAGGACCCCGAGGTGATGACCCGTTATGCCGAGGCGTGCATCCAGGCTCTACGATCCCTTCGGGTTTGCGATCCCGCGTGCGGGAGCGGTGCCTTCCTCATTCAGGCATATGATATCCTCGAAGATCACTACGGTTTTGTCGCCGAAACGCTTGCCCCTTATGACGAAGAGGCGTCGGAGGACCTAATTGAGGGTGCATCCGGTTACATCCTGGCGGAAAACTTGTTCGGTGTTGATCTCTCAGAGGAAGCGGTCGAGATCACTCAGCTCGCCCTCTGGATTCGTTCCGCCCGCCGGGGGAAGACCCTTGCGGACCTCTCGCAAAACATCCTCTGTCGAAACAGCCTCGTGATTGACCCCTGCGTCGATCGGCGGGCCATGGCGTGGGCAGAAGCCTTCCCCAGCGTCTTCGCCGGGCCGAATCCAGGGTTCGACTGCGTGGTCAGTAATCCGCCCTGGGAGCGAATGAAGGTTCAAGAGCGGGAATTCTTTTCGTTTTCCGCACCCGACATCGCCTCAGCGGTGAGTGCCGCCACCCGGCGTTCTGCAATCGCCAAGCTCAAGACCAAGCAGCCTAAGCTCTATGAACGCTATACGCGGGCCAAGGCAGACGCCGATGCCAGGATAGCCCACGTGCGGACCTCTGGGGAGTTTCGGCTGACGGCGAGGGGAGACATCAACACCTATGCCCTTTTTGCCGAACTGGCACGGAAGATCGTCGCCCCCGAGGGGCGAGCTGGGCTGCTGGTCCCCTCCGGGATTGCCACCGACAACACGACCAAGCACTTTTTCGCAGAGTTGATGAACGGTCGAACGCTTGCCCGTTTCTATGACTTTGAGAACAAGGAGGGAATCTTCCCTGACGTTCATCGGTCGTTCAAGTTCTCGACACTTCTGTTTGGCGGGTCGCAAGCCCAAACACCCTCGGCTGATTTCGTCTTCTTTGCCAGGAACATGAACGATGTGGAGGACCCCAAAAGGCACATATCGCTTAGCACCGAGGACCTCAAGCTTGTGAACCCAAACACAAAGACCTGCCCCGTATTCCGGTCCCGAAAAGATGCCGAGCTAACCAAGGCGATCTATCGGAGGGTCCCTGTCCTGGTTGACGAATCACGCGGAGAACGTGGCAATCCCTGGGGGATCAAGTTTATCACGATGTTCCACCAGACCAACGACGCCGAGCTCTTCCGAACGGGTGATGAGCTCAAGAAAATGCGGTACAAGCTCGCAGGCAACCATTGGGTCCGTGGGAACAAGCGGTTTCTTCCGTTATACGAAGCCAAGATGGTCCAAGCCTACGATCATCGGGCCGCGAGTGTCGTCGTCGAGTCTGACAAATGGATGCGCCAGGGGCAAACTGCTCCGACGTCGCTGGTCGCCCACCAGAACACTGATTTCGTGGTTCAGCCGCGGTGGTGGGTCGAGCCTGGATGCCTGACACAGACCCTCGGAGACGACCCGGGATCAGCGTATCTGTGCTACAAGGATGTTACAAGCCCGACGAACGAGCGTACGATGATCGCGGCGTTTATCCCGTGTCCTGCGGCCGTCAACTCTGCTCCTCTTGTTCTCGTCGACGAGGAGATTCCCTTCGGGCGCTCGTGCTGTTTATTGGCGAACCTCAACAGTTTCGTTCTCGACTATGTCGCGCGCCAGAAGGTCGGTGGGGTGCATTTGAACTTCTTCATCGTCAAGCAGTTTCCCATGCTTGCCCCTGATGCTTATGCGGATCGGTGTCCGTGGAACCGTCGGCAACGACTCGAGAAATGGATCTCTGATCGTGTGCTGAGATTGACCTGCACGGCAGAGGACATGCGACCTCTGGCGGAAGCATGTGGGATGAAGAAGGGCGTCTATAAGTGGAATCCTGCTGAGCGTGCACAGTTGATGGCGGAGCTTGATGCTGCGTTCTTGCTGCTCTACGGGATCGGTCGGGATGACGTCGAGTACATCCTGTCCACGTTTCCTGGGGTCCGCCGGACAGATGAGAGCGAGACGGGACAGTTTCGCACCGCTCGGCTAATCCTTCAAGCCTACGATACGTTGACGCAGCAATCGCGTACCTAGAGCCATATCGCAGCGCCGCTCCTTGACAGTCGCGGTACTGAATGGGGATACGACAGTCGCGGTACGGAATGGGGTAGACCCTTCTTCTTGGCTGTTTGATCGGTCATGGTTCTCTTCTGCGGATGGTGAGTTCGCGGGCGTGTTGTTTTTCGGTGTCGGATAGGCCGCTCAATCGCTCGTTGAGCTCCAGGGCTCGGCGGATGTAGACGCGGGCTTCGTCACCCTCGTTCTTTTTCAGGAGGACGAGGCCCAAATGATACGATGCCGCGGTCAGCGTCGGTGTCTGTCCGGCGACTTCCAGACAGGTGCGAAGTCGCCTTTCAGCCTCGTCGAGCCGATTCAGTCGCAAGAGGACCGTTCCGTAGGTATCGAGCAGCTCGGGGTCGCTTTCATGGTTGTTGTGCTGGAAGCGTTCAACCAGCTCCAAAGCCGTCTTTGGACTGTTACGGTCTTCCGAGTAGAGCCATGCCAGGGCATTGACAGGCTTTGGCGAGGTTGGAGCGATTCGCATCGCCTGTTGGAGTAAGCTCTCTGCCTTCGCCAGCTCGCCGCGGTGGTAATGGCAAAGCCCATTGCGGTAGGCCGCGTCGGCGGCATGATCTGGATGATCGCGGGCGATCTCTTCCAGCCAGGTGGTTCCCATCTCCCGCAGTCGACGGTCCGTCGCCTTCGTGGCCAGCAACTCCCCGGCTGTCAGAATCGATTCGATATCTTCAGGGACTTCCAGTCGGCGCTGCGACGCCAGCGTATAGACCTCATCGAACGCACCGTGCCGGGCGTGATACTGAAGATGCTCCTGGAAGATTTCGCTCGATTGGGGCTGTTGCTCGAGGGCTCGGTGGAACAGTGACTCGGTGCGATCGAGGTCTCCTTTAAGCTCGTAAAGCTTCGCGAGAATGACGACCTCTCTGGGCGTCCAATCCTCCTCACGCGCAACCCCCTCGATCATCTGAATCGCCCGGTCGATTTGTCCCGTATGCTGATAGGCGGTGGCCAGCAACTGGACAGCCGTTGACAGGCGAGGTCTCACTTCCAAAAGCCAGCGCAGCGGCGTGATGGCTAAGTGATAATTGCCCTGATGGCAATGGATCTGAGCGGACGCGAGCAGCAGATCGGGGTCCTTCGGTGCGAAGGCGAGCCCTTCGGACACGGTATCGGCAGCGAGGTTGAGCCGCCCGGCGCGAATCTGCACGGCGGCCAGCAGTCTGTGGGCCTCAGGCGATCGCGGGTCAATCGCCAGCGCTCGTGTCAGCGTCTTCTCGGCATCGAGGTGGTCTGGTGGATTCGCCGTGGTAGCCAATCGGGCGCGAAGCAAGAGGGCTGGCAGATCCTCCTCGTCGGCTAGCAGACGCCGGTCGACGATCGCGGCCGCCTCTAAGCGGTGCTCGGCTGATTCGCTCGTCGAAAGCAGTTGTGCCAGTGAGAGCGACGCGCCGGGGTCCTCGCCCCGCAACTCGATGGCCTTTCTCGCAAAGGCGAGTTGTCTCGTAAACTCGCCGCGTGCTCCCCAGAAATGGGCGCATGCTGCGCACACGGATGCATTGTTGGGTTCGAGCTGGGCAGCCTGGGCGATCATTTGTTCCGCCTGTTGGTACTTCTGAAAGCGAGTAAGTAGTTGGGCCAACAGCAGGAAATGCGAAGCACGCTGTTGCTGCGTTGCGGTGTCGCGGACAAGTGTTTCTGCTTCTTCGGTTCGACCCTGTTTCATGAGCACCCGCGCGTAAGCCCATAGGAT
>CAYOQG010000350.1:0-4818 GCA_964405925.1 uncultured Phycisphaeraceae bacterium
ACCATCACACGTGCTGGAGCCATCAATGCCAAATACATCGCCAAATGGAACGGGACCAACTGGCTGCCTCTCGGCGCAGGCACAAACCTGAGCGTGAGCGCACTGGCGGTCCACACTGACGCCGGCGGCACGGCGGCGCTGTACGTGGGCGGGGAATTCACTGAAGCTGGCCTGCTCCATGCCGCCCACGTTGCCAAATGGACGGGATCAGCTTGGGAGGCGCTGGGAGCCGGCGTCGACGAACTTGTGATGACCCTCGCCGGCGCGAACGAGCCCTCCGCCATTGGCCCCGCACTCTATGCTGGGGGCAATTTCTTGACCGCAGCGGGTCTGACCGTTTCATACGTTGCCAAGTGGACCGGCAGTTTCTGGATCCCGCTTTCCACCGGTACAAACTTCCGTGTCCTGGCGCTGGACGTATTCGACGACGGTTCGGGACCGGCCCTGTTTGTCGGCGGCAAGTTCTCCAAGGCTGGTGGTGATCCAGCCAATCACATTGCCAGGTGGGATGGTCACTCCTGGACACCGCTGGGCAACGGAGCGAATGCCGACGTTCTGGCGCTAGGTCACTCCAACGAGACAACGGGGCTCGGGACCCGTCTGTTCGTGGGCGGAGCGTTTACGGAGGTGGACGACGAGCCGGCGTCCCGTATTGCGGCGTGGAGCTCAAACTGCCCGGCTGATGACTGCGACGGTGACGGGGACATGGACCTCGACGATTACGCTGAGTTCCCCAGATGTATGCTCGGGCCGAATGCAGGCCTGGGTCCCGGGTGTGACTGCGTTGACCTCAACAACAATGGCCACGTGGATCTGCGCGACGCCAAGGCGATGCAGCTCGTCATTGCCGGGGCACGCTAACGCCCTGCTTCATTAGAGCGGCTCTCGAAAATGCGTGCCGCAGCACCCCCCTGTAGTCCCCCCTTGCCAAGGGGGGAAAGAGGGGGGTCGACCGGTCCACGAAAACGGGATTCGCTCTAGTCCCGTGGACATCCAAACCGCATGCGTCAGCTTGCGCGGTTCCGGTAGGCTCGATGCCCGACGGACGCAGGTTCCCCACAACGCGGAGTTCTGTTTCCGCCCATGGCACGGGGCTGGATCATGGTCGTACCGCACTTGAAACGTGCGGCTAGGCGAGCTTGTCCTCAGCCCGCTTCAGCAGTGACGCGAAGTCCAGCTTGGAAACACAGGCTGCCGACGCCGCTGCCAGGTCTGCACCGTGCCAATCACGCTGCGCCGCTGTCAGCGATGCATACAGTCGCCGTGCCTCGTCGCGTGAGCCGTCGTCTTCGTAGTAGGATAGTGCCCTCGTAATGTCGCACAGTGAAGCGTGCGTGTTGCCCGCCCGTTGGCATCGGCCGTCACAACCGTTGCAGAACGTTCTGGCGTAGTGCTCGTACAGTTTGATGACCGCCTCGGCCCCCTGTTGGTTGACCGGCTTGTAGTTCCTCGCAGCTGTCGAGTTCTCCTCGAGAATCGGCAAGTTCGGCATGTCGGAGCAGATGCCTGTAAAACGCTCGTCACTCCATACCGCGTGCAGGATCGCTTGGTGGGGCGTGAGTCCCGTCCCCGTGAGGTCGGGGATGTCTTTGGGGATCCTGCCGAGACCGCGCATCGCTTTCATGCAGATCAAAGCGATGCCGGACTTGTGGCACGCGTCTAAGGCCTTGTCGAACTCGGGATTGTCACGGATCAATCTCGGGTCGTATGCGACCATGATGGCATCAGCCCATCCCCCGGCGACCGCATTATTCAGCAATGCAATGCGGAGCGACATCTCCGCGTGGGTGCTAAAGCCTGTAAAGCGGACCTTGCCGGACTTCTTCATCTTCTCCGCCGCCGCTCTCCACTCCTTCATCTTCGGAATGTTGCGGTGGGCCTGCTCGTTGTCACCGCTGGACCCGCCACCCAAACCGTGATAGAAGAAGAGGTCGATGTAGTCGGTCTTGAGGGCCTGCAACCGCCGGTCGACCATCGTCACCCATTCGTCAGGTGTGTTGGGGTGATCCTTCGTCACCAGGATGAACTCTTTGCGGTGGCCGTTCTCGGCGAACCAGTCGGCGATCACCCTTTCAGACTCGCCCTTGCCATAGCAGTCGGCTGTGTCGATGTATCGGATCCCGGCGTCATATGCGGCGTTGAGCATTCGTGCAGGCAAGGGTTTGCCCGTCCCCAGGCTCAACATGGTCACTTTCTCCTCCGTGCGCCCAAGTACGCGCCTGGGAAGCGGTTCCTTAGCCTTCGGTGTTGTCTCATCGCCCCACACGTGCAGTGGTAGGCTGGCCACCGCGGCGGTCGTCGCGCTCGCCTTGAGGAACGTACGTCGGGTCACCTCGTTCACGTCGTTGAACGCGCTCATTTCCTGCTCCCGTGCGATAGTCCTTACGTTTCGGCCCGTTGGCGACAAACGGATATCGGGTGAGTGATAGGTTTTCCGGCCCGGTCCCGAGGACGCCAAACTCTCCAGCAGGATATGTTTACGTCAAAAAGCGCCTCAGGTCAACCCCATCGTGTTCGCAGCGACCCTCTGTGTCCACGCCGGCAGCGGTTTTGAACAGTCTCAAAGAGCGGTTGCGATCACGCTCAGGGTATTCCTGTGAGCGTGTTTCCCCCTCGGCTGTTACATAAACTGCCCGCCGATCGCCGACGACGGGACATTCGCGTTCGCAGATTCCACACCCGATGCACAAATTCGTGTCCACCTTCGGGACCTTGAACTCGATCAAGAGTGTAATTGACGCACCTGGTTCCGGCGGGCGGGCGAACCGACCTTCGATCTTGAGGGTGTTGGCATCGTTGGCTGCAATGCGGTGCTGCTCGGTGACTCCGTCACTGTGGTGAATGGAGACATGGTAGGATGTTGTCTCATCACCCCTCCACTGATTGATGTCGAAGACGACGGGCCCACCGACCGCCTGGCCTGGCACGGGCCATTCAGCCACGGTCACAGCATCTTCCGTAGACGAGACAGCGATCTTCTTGCCGTCACGGACCATGTGCATCTGCCGCTGGGTGTAGATGGCTTTCGGGCTGGTCGGGCAGACTTCCTCACAGACGACACAGGGAATGTTCTTGCTGTAGGGCAGACACCGGCCGGTGTCGAAGTGGGCGGTGCCCAGCTTGATCGGTCCGCGAGCGGCGAACTCGCCGAGACCAAGCTTCTCTTCCAAGGAAACTCTCTGTATAGCCCCTGTCGGGCACACATATCCACACGCGGTGCAATGATACTGGCAGTGGCCCATGCGGAAGTTCAGAATGGGTGTCCATAATCCTTCCAGCCCGGCTTCGAACATAGCCGGTTGGAGCACATTGGTCGGGCAGACACGGACGCACTGGTCGCACTTGATGCAGCGCTCCAAGAACTCGAGCTCCTCAACTGAACCTGGTGGACGAATAACCTGGCTCGAGAAATCACGCGTGGACTTCCCGGAGGTCCGTGTGAATGGAAAGAACAGCACACCCACAATCGAGGCAAACATCACCTTGCGACGGGAGACGTCGGTCGTCGCGAATTCGTGCTCTGGCGGCGGCCAGAGGACGAAGCTTAACGCGTTCTCCGGGCAGTCCTCGATGCAGTTGAAGCAGACGAAACACTCGCTCTTGCGGAGCCGGGCATGGGGGTCGCACGCCCCTTCGCAGTTCAGCAGGCACAGGTTGCAACCGGCGCATTTGACTGGATCACGCTCGATTCGCCACCAGGCGAAACGGCTCAACACCCCGAGCAATGCGCCCAGCGGGCAAAGAACGCGACAGAAGAACCGCGGGATCATCAGGTTCATGGCCACCAGACCGAAGATCAGAAACCCGATCAACCACGCACCCTGGTGGAGCCGGTAGTCTCCGAACAGATGTTGGGCAGGCATGTTGGCGGCGGGGATGAGGGCCCCGGTAAACGATCGATAGAGCAGGCAGATGGGATCGAGCAGACCGATCTGCAACGTACCGAACACGGCCGTGACGACCATCGCACCGAGGATGTAGTATTTGATGTGCTGCATGCTGCGATACCGGTTGACCTCGATGATTTCCTTGGGCTTGAGCTTGCGGAAGAGCCACCCCACAAACTGGTGCAGCGTTCCGTAGGGGCAAATCCAGTTGCAGAAGAACCGCCCCAGAAACAACGTCGGAACGAGAATAATCAAAGACCACAGCAGGCCCTTGTAGACGGTGTGCGTCGTGATCGCGGTGGCGATCGACACCAACGGATCGACCTCGAGGATCTTGCTCACCCAATGTCGCAGACCCGGAAGTCGATCCAGATTTGCGAACGTCGTCAGCAGGACGAAGGAAAGAAACAGGCCGAAAATCACAATCTGGGACACGATGCGAATCGTCGTGATACGGGTGAGGTTGAGCCACGAATCACCGAAGCGGGTGACCTTGACCTCTCCGTCTCTGGAGTGTGCTGTTGCCATAGGCTCAGACGTTAGCCTTTCTAATCAGGCCTTGCCGGTCGTACGCCTGCCAATCGTTGCTCCCCAACCGAGTCCAGCCGTCGGCAATCTGTTTCTTGATCTTGTCACTGGCTGCTTCGAGATAGGCGAGCTTCGCCGGGTCCCGACCCAGTAGATGTTGATAGCACCAGGCGTCACAGGCCACCGGGTCGACGGATGCGACGATCGCCGGCTTGCCCAGCTCGCCGCCGATTTGTACGTCGCTAAGCCGCCCGCCGGTCGGGCCGTTTCTCATCATGACCCGCGTGGCGTCAGCGATGACGAGCGTCGGGCTCATCATATAGCCCAAGTCGCTGACGATGTCGTGTATGGCCTGGTGGAACTGGTTGCGCCGCCCGCCGAGTAAACCGTACCAGTTCTTGAG
>CAYOQG010000351.1:0-4806 GCA_964405925.1 uncultured Phycisphaeraceae bacterium
GGGAATCGACGACGACGTCAGACTGCGTAGCCCGTCCATACACGCGTGTCCATCCCAAGACGGGGTTGGGACAGGGCAGGGCCTCGACACCAGGGTCAAGGCCCGCGGTCAGCGCCGTAAATAGAATTAAAAGCGATGAGAGCGTCACCTGCCGCCTCCGCAGTAGAGTGCGTGAACGATGTCACACGGGATCGGAAGAGGACGTGTATATTATAGTCTCGGGAGAGGTCGAGAATCTTACATGAAATCTGGGTTTTTGGTGTCGGCAGGGATTTCCTCCCTCTGTCCCGGGGAGGATCAAGGTGCAGGTAGAGAGCTGGAGACCCCGAAGCCGAGTGCAAAGGCAACGACGTCCTGACGATCCGTGCGGCGTCGCCGAGTTTCCACCCTCACCCCCAGCCCCTCTCCCTGTGAGGGAGAGGGGTGGGTGTCGCCCCTGTCGGGGCTGAATGAACAGGAGACGGCCTTTTCCCATGGCTCACGCCAATGGGCTAGACACTTACGCCCCGGACGGGGCTCGGCATTCGTGCAGCACTCAAGCCCACGGCTGACGCCGTAAGCCTGCGATCTGACGCCCCTTTGGGGCTCAATGCGAATCGGGGGCAAGAGAGGCAATACGGTGACGGCGGGTGAGACTCGCCCCACGCCCTATAGCGTTCGTGCGTCCGGGGCGCGCCGTACACCCGCTGCAATCTACGGCAGACCGAATGCGTCCCCCGCCCTTCGCCCGGATTCGCTCTTGGCCATTTGTGTACACTCGAGGGCGAAGGACGGGGCACACGCATCGGTTCTTCTGGGACGCACCCTACGTGCTAGAATTGGTGCGTCTGGGACGCATCCTAGACGTGCTCCGGGGCGCGCCCTGCGCGTGATTGTGTCATCGATGCGACACTCAGCGCAATCCATATTCGCGGAGTTTGCGGTAGAGGGTTCGAGCGCCGATGCCGAGGGCTTTAGCAGTTTGTTCGCGGTTGCCGCCGAACATGCGGAGGGTGTTCATAATGTGGAGCTTCTCGACGTCGGCCATGCTCATGCCGGCCAGGCTGGGCGGGCCGGCGGGGACGATGTCGGTGGTGCCGCGGAGGGTCTCGGGGAGATCGTCCACTTGGAGCGTGGGCCCTTCGGCCTCCAAGCACATGCGGAAGATCACGTTGCGAAGCTCCCGCACGTTCCCAGGCCAACTGTAGTTGACCAGCTTCCGCATCACCTCAGACGAAACGCCCTCGATGGACGTACGCTGTTCGTTGTTGGCCTGCTCCAAAAACCGGGTGACGAGAACGGGGATGTCTTCGCGACGCTGGCGGAGCGGAGGGATGCGAATGGCTCCGTGGGCGTGCAATCGATAGAACAGATCCTCTCGAAACTTGCCGGCCCGCATCAATTCCGCAAGGTCGCGATTGGTGGCTGCGACGAACCGGACGTCGAAGTAGAGGGCATCATTTGTGCCGACGCGGATGACCTCGCCCGTTTCAAGGGTTCGCAGCAGCTTGGCCTGCATGGGCATGGGCATGTCACCGATCTCGTCGAGAAAGAGCGTCCCCCCGTCAGCCGCTTGGATCAGCCCCTTGCGATCGGCCACCGCCCCCGTGAAGGCTCCTTTGACGTGCCCGAACAGCTCACTCTCCAGAAGTGTCTCACTGACGGCGGCACAATTGAGCACCTTGAATGGTTTGCCCGCCCGCGGCGAGTTCTGATGAATGGCCTGGGCGAAGAGCTCCTTGCCCGTCCCGGTTTCCCCGACGACCAGGACGTTACTCTTACTGCGGGCGATCTTCTCAAGACGTTTGATTTCCCGGCGGATGGCGTCTGAGCTTCCGATGATTCCGCTGAACTCGAAGGCCTCGTCCACCCGCTCCCGCAGCATCCGGGCTTCGCGGGCAGCGAGGACCTGTTTGGCTGCCCGGCTGACTTTCTCCCGAAGCACGTCCACGTCGATGGGTTTGATGAGATAATCGTAGGCGTGGACTTCGCTGTCGTGGCTTAGCGCCTCCCGGGCGAGTGCTTCGCTGCCGTAGGCGGTGATCAGGATCACCTCGGTGTCCGGGCTGATCCGCTTGGCCTCCCGGAGCACATCCATCCCGTTGATGTCGCCACCGAGCTTGTAGTCGGTCACGACGACGTCGGGTGGACGGTGTCTGATGCTCTCGATGGCGGCGGCACCACTACCCACCACATTGCAAGCGCACTTCAACCGCGCCAGGGCCTCGGCGATGGCTTCGCCGTGGGCAACCTCATCCTCGACGATGAGAACGAAAGCGGTGTTGCTCATGGTCGCCCTATTCTAGCCGAATGGTCTGTTTCGTCAGCCGACGGCTCCATCGGGCGGGCGGGTGGGCTGTCGGCGTGGGAGAACGATGGTGAACGTGGTTCCCCGGCCTGTTTCGCTCTCCAGAGAGAGCGACCCGCCGTGCTCATGAATGATCCGTCGGGTGATCGACAATCCCAGCCCGTTGCCGCCCTCTTTGGTGGAGAAGAACGGCCGGAGAATGCGATCCCGATCCTCGGGGGCGACGCCTGCACCTGTATCCGAGATGGCGACCACGGCGTCGCCCCCCTGGATCCCGGTGGCCAGACGGACTACACCGCCGTTGGGCATAGCTTCCTGAGCGTTGATGACGATGTTCAAAAGAGCCTGTCTGAGCAGATCCTCGTCCACCGGGCACACCAGTGGGTCATCGGCGAGGCTCAGGGCAACGTCGATCCCTTTATCTTTCGCCTCGGGTTCAACGAACGCCGCCAAGCGAGCGACGATCTTGTTGATGTCGACATCCTTGAGGCCAAGGCGACATGGACCTGTCAAGCTGAGAAACGCATCGAAGAGGCTTTGAAGTCGCTGGGCTTCCCGTCTGAGAACATCGACTTTGAGCAATGCCCGTCGCCGAGCGTCGATTGGATGGGTCTCTATGTCTTCGAGGTCCTCAGCCAGAAGCTTGAGTTGAATCATTATGGTTGAGAGCGGGTTGCGCAGCTCATGGGCCAGGCCACCCGCAAACTCAGCCATCTCGACGACCAAGCTGTGCGGCTCTGCACTCGCTTCCCTTGTCTTCGATCTGTCTCGATTCTTGCTCACAACTCGAGGCGTCGAGGGAGCCATGGCGACGAGCCGTCGCACCACACAGCCACTACCACGAGGTGGCAGAGCGGCAAGTCAGAGATCGATCTTCGCGGAGACCTTTACGAGACTCCGGCCTCCTCGAGTGCCGCCGCCTTGCGGGACAACTTGATGCGGCCCTGGTCATCAATTGAGATGACCTTTACGCGGACGCTGTCACCAATCTTGACGACCTCCTCCACCGATCGGACATATTCCGTATCCAGTTCGCTGATGTGGCAAAGTCCGTCTTGGCCTGGCACGACCTCGATAAACGCGCCGAAGTCCTTGATGCTGCTTACGCGGCCGGTGTAGACCTTGCCTACCTTCACCTCAGCGGTAACGGCCTCGACCATCTCCAACGCTCGCTCTGCACTTTCCATGTCCATGCAGGCGATTAGAATGGAGCCATCGTTCTCGATCTCGACGGTGGCACCCGTCTCGGCCTCGATCAGCTTGATGTACTTGCCGCCCGGTCCAATCACCTTTCCAATCTTGTCGGCAGGGACCTTGGTGGTGAGGATCCGCGGGGCGTGCTTGCTGGTAGTATCGCGGGGTGCGGACAGCGTCTTGAGCATCGTGCGGAGAATGTTGATTCTCGCCTCCCGGGCGAGGGTGAACGTTTCAACAATCACCTCCTGTGGCAGTCCGCGTGCTTTCAGATCCAGTTGGACTGCGGTGACACCGCGCTGCGTGCCGGCGACCTTGAAGTCCATCAGACCGAAGTGGTCTTCCTCGCCGATGATGTCCACCAGCAGCTTGCGCTTGCCGTTTGCCTCAGCCATTCCAATGGAGATGCCGGCGACCGGTTGTTTGATTGGCACACCGGCGTCCATCAAGGCGAGGCATCCCGCACATACCGAGGCCATGGAACTCGAGCCGTTCGATTCCAAGATCTCCGAGACGAGGCGGATCGTATAGGGGAATTTCTCGGGTGAGGGAAGCACCGCCTCGAGGGCCTTCTCGGCCAAGTTACCGTGCCCGATCTCGCGGCGGCTGGTTCCGAAGATCTTCTTCACCTCCCCCGTGCACAGCGGCGGAAAGTTGTAGTGAAGCATGAACTTCTTGCTGTACTCATCCATCAGACCGTCGACGATCTGCTCGTCTCGCCCGGTGCCCAGCGTGGTCACGCATATTGCTTGCGTTTCGCCTCGTTGAAACAAAGCCGACCCGTGCACGCGCGGAAGCACCTGGACCTCGCAGGTGATCGGACGAATGTCGGTCGCCGTCCGGCCGTCGGATCGCGTGTCGTGATTCACGATCATATCGGCGATGATCTCCTTTTGGATATCATCGAGGATTCCCTGCACGGTCGACCAACTATGAGGCGGTCTAGCGACGTCTTCCGGGCAATATTCCGCCCGGGCAGCCTCGAAGATCTCGTCTAGAGCATTCTTTCGATCTTGCTTTCCGGGGATCGAACGAGCTTCCCGCAGACGGGCAGCGTATTTGGATCGGATGTCAGCTTCCAGCTCATCGGCGGGTGGCGGCGCGGTCCACTGTTTCGGTTTGCCCGCTTTGTTCGTAAGCTCCTGAATCAGCTCACAGACTTCGGCGATGACCTTCTGGCCGAACTCGATGCCGCCCGTCACCACGTTTTCCAGCACGTTGGAGGCACCGACCTCGATCATGTTGACCGCGTCTTTGTGCCCGGCGAGGAGCATATCCATGGTGCTGTACTCCATTTGTGCCAACGTGGGGTTGAGGACGTATTC
>CAYOQG010000352.1:0-4737 GCA_964405925.1 uncultured Phycisphaeraceae bacterium
CATCAGAGCCTGTCTGGGCACGGCGTGCCATGTTAGAGGCGGTGGCCAGATCTTGGACACGTTGCAGCAACGGCTCGGGATCAGAACGGGCGAGACGACGGCGGATGGCGAGTATGACTTGGAGCGGGTCGCCTGCCTGGGGTGTTGCGCTCTTGCGCCGGTCGTCACCATCGACGAGAAGACGCACAGCCTGATGTCGGTTCCCAAACTACAGAGGTTACTGGATGAGCGCGAAGACGATCGATAAGCGCCGCGCAAGGGCGCAGCGGAAGTGGGAAAGACTCCAAAACACGTCGCGCCCGGTGGTTTATGTCGGTGCCGGTTCCTGTGGACGGGCCGCTGGAGCAGCCGAGGTTGTCGGCGCCCTGAAAGACCACATCAAGCGGCGGAAGACCAATGCCCGGATCGTCGAGGTTGGCTGCATCGGTCCGTGCTATCTGGAACCTCTGGTCGACATCCAGATGCCCAAACGCCCGCGGGTGAGCTACTCGAACGTCACCCCCGATCTCGCAGTGGAAATCTTCGACTCCTTCATGGAAAACGGCCAGATACCGAGCCCGCATCTGATCGGGCATTTTGGCGAAGGCGATTTCGATGGGATTCCGAGGTTCTTCGACCACCCGATGCTCAAACCGCAGGTTCGCGTGGTGCTCAGAAACTGTGGCATCATAGACCCCGAGGAAATCGATCACTACCTGGCACGCGACGGGTACAAAGGCCTCGAGAAGGTTGTCTCGATGAAACCGGAGAAGGTGATCGAAACGGTCAAAGATGCTGGCTTGCGAGGACGGGGTGGTGCAGGCTTCCCCACCTGGCGCAAGTGGACTTTCTGCCGCCAGACGAAAAGTGATCAGCGCTATCTGATCTGCAACGCGGATGAGGGCGACCCCGGTGCGTTCATGAACCGTTCGCTCATTGAGGGTGATCCTCACGCGCTGCTGGAGGGGATGTTGATTGCCGCCTACGCCATCGGGGCGAGCAAAGGCTTCATCTACATTCGTGCGGAGTACCCCCTGGCCATCGAGCGGCTTACCCGGGCCATCCCCATGATGCGAAAGCTCGGCCTGCTCGGGGATAATATCCTGGGCAGCAAGTTCAGCTTCGACCTGAAGATCAAGGAAGGGGCGGGAGCCTTCGTGTGCGGGGAGGAGACGGCACTGATCGCCTCGATCGAGGGTAAGAGGGGAATGCCGCGTACACGTCCTCCGTTTCCCGCGGTCAGTGGCCTGAGGGGCAAACCGACGATCATCAACAACGTCGAAACGCTGGGGACCCTTCCGAATATCCTGCGAAACGGCGCGAAGTGGTATAGCCAGTTTGGAACCGAAAAATCGAGAGGAACCAAGACCTTCAGCCTCGTCGGCAAAGTCGCCCGTACGGGGCTGATCGAAGTCCCGCTCGGGACGACCCTCGGCGAAGTACTGTACGACATCGGCGGTGGGATCGCGGCAGACAAGGCCGCCAAGGCTGTACAAACCGGTGGACCCTCCGGCGGTTGCCTACCAGCCGCAAAGCTTGGACTTCGCGTCGATTATGAGTCGCTGGCGGAAGCCGGATCGATCATGGGATCCGGCGGGATGATCGTGCTCGACGAGGATACCTGTGTCGTCGATCTGGCAAAATACTTCCTGACGTTTACCCAGGAAGAATCGTGCGGTAAGTGTCCACCTTGCCGCGTCGGCACCCGGGCCATGCTGACGATTTTGAATCGAATCACCGGCGGACAGGGTGAGATGTCCGATCTGGATCGGCTCCAACGTTTAGCGGAGACGATCAGCAGCGGCTCATTGTGCGGGCTCGGTCAGACAGCCCCCAACCCGGTCATTAGTACCTTGAGGTACTTCCGCGCGGAGTACGAACAGCATATACGTGACAAGAAGTGCAGCGCCGCAGTCTGCAAGGGGCTTGTCGGCGCGCCGTGTCACGCTACTTGTCCGATTGGAACCGAAGCTTGGCGTTATATCGCCCACATTGCACGGGGGGAGTACGAGGACGCCTATCGAACGATCCGAGAGGCCAATCCGTTCCCGTCGGTCTGTGCCCGAGTCTGTTCTCACCCGTGCGAGACTCGCTGCCGGAGTGGCACCACGGGCAAACCGCCGATCGCGATCCGAGCCCTGAAGCGTTTCGTCACCGACCATGTTGATCCGTCAGTCTATGAACCGAGAAGAGTGACCTCGGTAGATGGTGCCCACCACGTGGCCGTAGTCGGTTCTGGGCCTGCGGGACTTACCGCAGCCCACTACCTCTCCCTGGCTGGACATAAGGTAACCGTTTTTGAGGCTGACGACCGGCCCGGCGGCATGTTGATCAGCGGCATCCCCTCCTATCGTCTGTCGAAGGAAACGTTGAGCAAAGAAATCGACGCCCTGCTCGACCAGAACATCACCCTCAAATGCAACACCGCGTTGGGATACGATATGACAGTTGACGATCTGTTCCAGGATGGTTTCAAAGCCGTGTTCCTGGCCATGGGGGCCCACAAGAGTCGGAAGCTCAACATCGAAGGCGAGGACATCGAGGGGGTGTACCCTGCCATCCAGTTCCTCAAGGCCTTCAACCTTCGCGGTGAGAAGCTCGCCAAGGGCATAGTCGGGATCATCGGTGGCGGTGACAGTGCGGTCGATGCTGCCGGGGTGGCCATTCGACAGGAAGGCGTCGAGAGTGCGACAATCTACTATCGACGTACCCGCGAAGAGATGCCTGCCCTGGAATGGGACGTCGAGGCAGCCTTCGAAGAAGGCGTCAAGCTCGAGACTTTGACCAGTCCCATTCGAATCATCACCGAAGGCGGGCGGCTGGCGGGGATCGAATGTATCAGAAACCGGCAAGGGGACGCCGAGGCCAGCGGCCGACGCAAACCCGTTCCCATCCCGGGAAGCGAGTTCACCGTGCCGTTGGACACACTGATTGTGACCATCGGTGATGTCCCCGATATCGATTACATCACCTCGATGGGAGTCAAGATCACCGATTGGGGAACACTGTGGGTCGACAAGGAGACGTTGGCTACGAGTAGGCCTGGTGTGTTTGCCGGTGGAGACGTCGTCACCGGTCCGAACACCGTGGTCGACGCGATTGCCGCCGGCAAAAAGGTTGCCATCATGATCGCTCGCTACCTCCGCGGTGAACAGTTGAGACAACCGGGTGTAGCCAGGTTACCCACCATTTACATTGAGCCGGTGCTGGTCAGCCCGGAAGAGATGGCTGACACCGATCGCGTCCAGTTGCCCATGATCCCACTTGACCGACGAAAGGAGACTTTCGACGAAGTGGAACTGACCCTGTCCGAAGCAGACGCCATCCAAGAAGCAAGACGGTGCCTGAGGTGTGACCTCGAGTTTACCATGCCCAAAGAGGAGGAAGAGCTGTGCCTGGACGTCGTGTGAGAGACGGTATGATTCACCTTCAGATTGATGGTAAGAACGTCTCCGTCAAGACCGGCACGACACTGCTCGATGCCGCACGGTCGGTGGGAATATCAATCCCCACACTATGTAACCTCGAGGGACTCCCCCCATTTGGTGCCTGCCGGATGTGCATTGTCGAGGTCGAGGGCATGCGGGGCTTTCCTGTTTCGTGCAGCACAGACGCCGAGGAGGGGATGAAGGTCCGCACCAACACCAAGAGGCTGGTCGGACTGCGAAACGAGATCCTTCAACTCATTCTCAGTGAGCACCCCTCAGCCTGCCTGATCTGCGGTGAGCGGGAAGAATGTAAGACCAACCGCTATACCATCAGGAAAGTCGGTGTGACTACGGGGTGTGGATATTGTCCAAATGATGCTCAATGTGAGCTTCAAGATGCCGTCGAACAAGTGAACCTCACCGATATTCACTATCCCATTCACTACCGCGGCTATGAGGTTGAACACGACGATCCATTCTACGATAGGGACTATAACACCTGTATCCTTTGTGGACGGTGTGTCAGGGTATGTCAGGAAGTACGCGGCACGAGCACACTGGCATTCAAGTACCGCGGTCCTAGAGCCCAGGTAGGTCCCGCGTTTGGAAGAAATCACGTGGAAGCGGGATGCGAGTTCTGTGGTGCTTGTGTGTTGGTCTGCCCGACAGGCACACTGACGGACAAGGCGTCAAAGTGGGATGGGAAACCCGATGGATTCGAGGTCTCTACTTGTCCCTTCTGCGGGATCGGATGTCAGCTGGAATTAGGTCATAAGGACGGCCAACTGTCGAGAGTGTACCCACACGCCGATTCGGAAATCAACGATGGGCAATTGTGCCTGCGGGGAAGGTACTGTCTGCCGGAGACGACGCATCACCATCAACGGGCGAGAAAGCCCGGCCTTCGGCGCGGGAAGTATTTCCGCGAGGTTACCTGGGACGAGGCTCTTAATGAGGTCGCCGACAGGTTGAAAGGCATTAAGCCCAACGACTTCCTTATGGTAGTATCGCCTGACCTGACCAACGAGAGCCTATACGCCGCCCAAAAGTTCACTCGCGAAGGTCTTGGCAGCAACAACATTGATTCTACGGCTCGCGAGTTGCTTCCCGGTGGGCTGGGTCTGTGGGCCAAGCTGTTTTCGGCTCCAATTTCTGTGCGGTCAATTGGGGAGGCTGACGCGATCGTCTCGGTTAGTCTGGACTCACGGTTCTATTTTTCCGTTATCGGTGTCGAGATTCGTCGGGCATTGAGGGGCGGTGCGACTCTGGTAACCATCGACCCCCGCGACTCCAACTTGGCACAGTGGACAGATCATTGGCTTCGACCGCC
>CAYOQG010000353.1:0-4737 GCA_964405925.1 uncultured Phycisphaeraceae bacterium
GGCGAATGCGTTACGGATCCGGATGGACCACCCTGCACCGCGCCCGACCTCTGTGACGAGGACGCGGACGAGTGCGTGCCGCCGGAATCGCAGTGCAGCGTTCCTGCGGACTGCAATGACAATCTGTACTGCACGGACGACGACTGCCAGGGCGGGCTGTGCGTCCACACCAATGCGTGCGGGACCGAGGACGCCCGATGTCTCGAGCCGCAGCCGCCGGATACCGGTCCCGTCTGTATCGACGGCCGTTGCTGCACTGATGTCAGCGACCCCCCGCATGATCCGCCGGACTGGCGGTGCACCCGTACGACGTATACCGAGTGCATCGCCGGTGGTGGCATGTGGCTCCCCGTCGGCAATGCCGACACCACGTGCGCTGACGATGGGGCGCAGTGCCCGAAGTACGCTGGGGGGATCTTCTCGGGCAGTAACTACACGGCCTTGATCGGTCCGATCTCGAATCCGATCACGGGTTGCGACCAGCTCGTCACCGTCGGTGACGACTATAAGACGTACAACTACGACACCGATCCCTATATGGCGGTCGAGGCCATGCGGTGGGTCGGGAGTGTCGAGCCCCCGGCATCGGCGCGATGGTCCATCGAGTTCCGCGACGCGACCGGTGTGTTCATCGAGAACGTCTTCTTCCCCGGTGGGGTTAACGACGGTGCTGGTCTCGCGATCCGCACGGTGATCTTCTCTCCACCGCTGGTCGTTCCGACGGACGGTATTGTCAGTTTCACGGTGCAGGGGAACTTCGGTCTTGACGGCCGCGTCAACCTGGCTGCCACGGATGCGATCGATGTAGGGACCAATGACTCCGCGTCGATGTATGTCCAGAAAACTGGCGAAGCCGACGGGACGATCAGGGACTACCTCGGTATCTGCAACGGTGGCGAGCGAAACGGTCTGGTCTGTGACCGAGGAGAAGGTTTCGCGGACTGCCCCGGTGGTACCAGTTGTGACGACCTCGACGACTTCCTCGCCTTCGAGCTGATCGGCACGAAAACGACCGCACCATTGGGTGCCTGTTGCGACAGCGAGACCGGCGATTGCACCCGGACGCTTCCGTGGGTCTGCGTCGGTGGCGGCGACTACTTCCAGGGTGAGGGCTCGTTGTGCGGCCTCTGCGAAGATGGTCTAACGCCCTGTACTCCCCCTGGACAGGACGTCTGTGCGGTCGAGTGTTTCCCGATTGCGGCGTGCGAGACCCAGGCTTGCTGTGACGCCGACACGGGTGTCTGCATCGAGACAATGGGTCCCGACTGCACTGGAAAAGTCTGCGACAACGACCCGAGCAACTACACGTGCACACAGGACACCGATTGCCCAGAGGGTGGCACATGCGTCGACCTCACGGGAACCAGCTCTCGTGGCTTCGGGACCGATTGCGATCCGAACTGCTGCGCGCAGCCGGACTTTGACGGTGCGAACAACTGCAATATCGTGACCCTCAACGCGATCGACATTCCCCCGCTCGGACCGGATACTGCCTCCATCACCCTGACCGGTGACAACTCAACCGCCATCTACGATGACTTCGAGTTCATCTGCATGGGTGGTCCGTTCGACGGGAACGCTTGCGAAACAAACATGGATTGCGGCGAGTGCGTCAACCAGTGCGTCGGCGGTGGGAACAACGGAGAGCGCTGCCTCCTCGACGCCGAATGTCCCGATCCGCTCCCCGGCGCCTGTGTCGGCGGCAACGGCGGCCAGCCTTGCGCTCAGGACACCGACTGCCCCGATCCATTCCTCGGCTCTTGCGACGGTGCGGGGACGGAATGCGATCAGTGGTGCGCCTCGGGCATCTTCAATCCCGAGGGCAACACCCGCGATCCCGGTTGGTGGAACGCGTTTACGATGTATGCCCAGTGTACCGGCGGCGGTAACGATAATGAACGATGCGTCGAGGACGCTGATTGTCCGGATCCGTTTGACGGAGCGTGCTCCAATCCGTGCGCCGAAGTCCGGGTGGACCTGTGCTGCACGGATATCGAAGGCGATGCACTGCGGCCGGCGTGGGGTAACCTGTACATCGGGTGCCCGTGCGCCCAGATCCTGCAGAACGTCGGTGTACAAGGACCGATCGGTGAAGGTCGAGGGACCCCAGGTTTCGCTCGTGGTGGACCGTTCTGCAACGAGGACAACCTCTGGCAGACATATCTGCTCGAGGCGGGGACCTACTACTACCCGATCTACTCCGCACCGGGCGGTACATCCGGTGTACCTCCGGGAGCGCAGTACCAGCTCCATGTCACCGTCAAGCGTTGTGCGATCGCCGTCTGCTGCCTCGGCCATGAGTGTACTTATGCCAACGAGATCGAGTGTGATGCGCTGGGCGGCTACTGGTTGTTCGGGAACGTCGACTGCGGCAGCGATCCGAACTGCGACGACCCGGTGGGGACCAGCAGCAATCCGTGCTGCACCGGCTCCTGCTGCCAGGGTCCGGGCGAGTGCGATGATCACACGCCATCCGAGCAGCCTATGACCGAAGACGACTGCGACATATTGGGAGGCGATTTCGTCGGTGGTATTGGTTGCGGCGGTCGGCCCGGGGACGCCATGCCGCCACCGTGCCCGGCTTGCCCGATCACCGACGAAACCAACTGCCAGGACGACGACGACACGTACGTGTGGTTGTCCGACTGGGATGCCGGGGCATACGGCACAAGGCGGGCCGATGATTTCGTGGCCAGCGCCTCAACCATCTCGGTGGTGTGTGTAACCGGAACCTACATTGACGGCGTTGAGCGTTTGACCGAGCCCCGGTATGACTGTGCCTGCCAGGGTGATGACGTCGACAACTGCGTTCCGGAAGTGGACGACGAGTTCCACGTCACCATCTACGCGGATGCTGGCTCGGTGTCTGGTGTTTCGAGCTTTCCAGGTGCGATGCTCCACACCACGACGGCTACTTCGGCGCGCACTCTCCTGGATGAGTACAGCAACTTCGACACCTGGCGGACCGGGCTGGTGCTGGATTCGGCATACACCGGGCTTGTCCCCGGCACGGTCTACTGGATCGAGGTCGCCAATAACACTGACGGGCCCGATCCGGACAATGCCTGTTCGTGGTACTGGAATGGCAACATCGAGGGTGGCAACGACTACAGCGTGTATGACGCCAATGGCGTCTGGAGCGTGGCCGACACCCGCGGAATGGAGCTAGGCTTCTGCATCGATCAGGTCGTGAACGCTCCCACCGCACCGCCGGGGGCCTGCTGTCTGTGCGACCCATTGGGTGACTGCTCGTCCCCGACCACGTTGGCCGAGTGTGAAGAGCTTGTCGGCGACTGGAGGATTGGCGAGACCTGTGCTGTGGCCAACTGTCCCCAGACGCGACCGGTTGGCGATGATTGCGAGACGGATAGAATCGTGCTTCCTCCCGTTCTTGATCAAAACCGCGAGTACTCGAATGTCTGTGCCATCTCCGATGGTCCACACGACACTTGCGATACGCAGTTCGGTTCAGACCTGTGGTATGAGTACTACGTTCCGTTCGAGTGTGTCCCGGCTGGTAATGGTCGCTTGACCGTTAGCATGTGCCCCGACGCCGGCGCGGACTCCGATTACGACGCGATGATGGCAATCTATCATGATCCGGCGACGCCGACGGTCTGCCCGCCCTGTCCCACCGTTGACGGACAGAATGAGGTCGATTGCGGTGACGATAACTGCGGTATTGGTGGTGGTCCGCCGTACGTCGAGGTGAATGTCGAGGCCGAGGGTGAGTGCTACCTGATCCGTCTCGGTGGTTGGCTGGACGAGGACGGTGGTGTGTGTGGCGAGGGCTGCCAGGGCGCCGGCAATTTCCGCGTCAGTTGCGTCCCGCTCGAGTGTACGCCGTCCTCCCCGGCTGTGCTCGACCCGAACCCGACCCCGTCGGACATCGGCTATGGCGGCAAGACCCGCTACATGTCCTTCTCAGCCGGTGACCCAGGTATGCAACAAGCGATCCGGGTGACGTTCACGGATATGCCTGGGTACGAGTACGCTGAAGGCCGAGAGATGTGGGTCCAGGAGCCGTACCTGGTGGGTGAAGCCTCCGGCTCACCTGCCCCCTCGGGTAATGACTTCTGGGCAGCGCAGCTCGGTTGCGACCCGTACTTCACGGATTGGAGCACCTATGGCACCGTCGATGTCCACGGCGCCTCAATCGTCCCGAGCGCGACCTACACCGTCGAGGTGCTCAGCAACGACTGCAATCCTGCGGACCCGGCGGGTTACTCGGCGCCGCTGCTTGTGGAGATGAGTAGACGGGGCGACGTGGTCGGCGACTGGAACCCGACGACAGAGCAATGGACTGCGCCGCAGGACGACGTCAACTTCGTCGACATTGCGTCTACGGTCGACAAGTTCAAGAATATCCCGACGGCACCCCGGAAGGCCCGGACGGATACGGTCAATTCGACCGTCGCGTACGGATACGTAGACCAGAAGATCGACTTCGTCGATATTTCGTGCACCGTTGATGCGTTCCGCAACAACCCCACGTGCGCCCTGACGGGGCCGCCGGCGGTCGATCCGTGTGATTAGTGTGTTAGGTGGTTCGACGGCAAGGTGGGGGGAGCCTTCATGCTCCCTCCACCTGCCGGTTGTTTCTTGTTAGTTCCAAGCCTCTCTCGTCCCGGCAAACTGACGAGAGATGCCCGACGAAGGGGGCGGGTTCGGCAACCCGCCCCTCATTGTTTGCCAGGCATGTGATGCGTGTTGGAGGTGCAAGTCCTCTGCGGGCCG
>CAYOQG010000354.1:0-4727 GCA_964405925.1 uncultured Phycisphaeraceae bacterium
GTGAAGAGCGAGGCGGACATCGAGCGGGAGGCCAAGGCGTTATTGGCCAAGGCAGACCTTCTTGACGGTCAAGCCGACAAAGTGATCACAAAGTGCGCGAGCTGTATGCTTAAAATGGATGGAAAGCCCGAGCATTCACTGAAGGCCTTCGACTACACAATGTACTTCTGCACGGAGCACTGCGCCACCACGTTCGGAAAGGACCTGACAAAATCGATTCTGGCCATGGAAATCCCCGAAGACTGACTATGGCAATATGCACTGTGGGACCGTCTTTGCCCACCCGCCGCCCAGCTTGGAAGTGGACACCCGGTACTCGAGCCATAATCATGGCATCCACCTGGATCTGGTGCGACGCCTGGACGGTACCGACCGCCTCTTCCGACAGCGGTACGATCACCTGCTCGACGGTAACCGTGGGAGCGGTGCCCAGCGGGCGCAGGCCCACCTCGGTCGGACCCGGTTCGACCTTCTCGTAGAAACCGCCGGCAGGCCAGACCAGAGGAACCACGATCCCGGCAAGCGATGCGACGATCACGGCACCCGCGCGGCCTCAACGAACCCAACCTCTCATCAATTGGGCTCCCATGAATCACCGGGCCACAACTACAGATTCCGCTGAATCGACCACCACCGGTGCCTTATCTGCGTCATCGAAATAGTCGACGAATCGCGTCGTCAATGAACTCAGTTCCTCGCGCAGATCCTCGACAAAGGGCAGTGCCACACTCTGATACAGCAACGCTGCACTTATGGTGAACGGCCCTTCGTGGTCGCCGATGTCGACGCTATAGGTGATCTCGTCCGATCCTCCCACAAAATCCACATCGTCAAACGCCTGACCCACGGTTGCAAAGTCGGTACCTGCGGTTGCTTTGTCAAAACCTGCCGGGAGCAAGCGGTTGTCCTTGGCGTACGCCGCAGCTCGCAGAAGCGCGTGTGTAACCTCACCGTCACTATTCTCCATGACGGACTGATAAATCTGCACCTGGTTTGCCTCCGTGATCGTGGTGTAATGTGGCTCGAACGTTCGGATATCCTGATCCGAGTCGTTGCCGGTGATACTTCCATCAATCTGCGGGGCGCCGGACTCGAATATAATCGCCTCGCTAGCGTCGGTGACCGTCAGATGAATCCAAACGCGCCGGGCCGGGAACCCGGTGGGGAACTTGTGGCCGGCCTTGTTCTGAACCCTGACGTCGATCAACAGAGCATCGCCTTCGGCTCGAGCATCAACAATCGTCAATTCGGCTGCGTCGTTTTGAAGCTGGGCGAATGCCCGGCTCACAACTGTGTCGAAGTTCCCTGCACTCGCCTCGACGTCCAATTCGTCTGCGTGATCCTCGAGCATCTGGACCATGAATGTGTTGCCGCCGACGAAATGATGCTGGGCGAAGGGGGTGCGAGCGTCCAGTCCGCTGGGGGCTACTGCGATAACCACACCGCCGGCGGCATCTGGCATATGGCAGTTCTGGCAGGTCCTGTCCTCTCCGGCCCCATCGCCAAAATCGCTGTGCATCCACTCGAGGAAGGCAACTTGCTCGGGAAACTGACCCAGGACAGTTCCCTCAGCATCCACGAACGGGGTGAACAGCGTATGGCACACCGCACAAAGGGCTGCCTCTTGTATATGTTCACCGAGAACGGGAATAAAGCCGGACGACGCCTGCATCGCTTCCTGGTCGGGATTCGAATAGGGTCCATACGTTACGCGATTGGGAATCTCGGTCTCCAGATCGATGGTGAATTTGCCGGAGAAGCCGGCCTGCTCACCAAGACCCACGTCTTCCACTTGATGGCACACGGTGCAGGACACACCGTCCAGGGCTTCGGCGTGCAACTCGTTGTCGACATTCAGGAAACCATCATCGAACATCGCAGTCGACGAATCGTCGGCAGCCGCTTGCGTGCGAGCCATCGGCATATGACATGTGGAACATGTATCTTCAATGACCTCTTTCAGCGCCGGCGCCCGTTCGATCTCCGCCGCAACCTTGGCAAGGAAGTAGGGATCTCGGGCGGCGTTGGCCATCATTGTGGCCTTCCAATCGGTCTCGATGGATACGTTGTTGTCGTCCTCGTCGGTAAGCCCGTTGTGGCAGAACCCGCAAGTCGAAGCCCGGGTGAAGAGCGTGGGTGCAGGTTCACTCACGTTGTCGTTGTCATTATCATTACCGTTCGGGATATTGGGCACACACCCGACGCTTAAGCAGAACAGCAGGCCCGTCGTCAATGCAAAGGTTCGCTTGGTGGACATATCGATGCTCCTGAATCTATCGGGGTTTCTCGACACTCGGCTGGTCGACTGCAACTGCGGTACCGTGCTCCGCGATCTTGCAGTCGGCGAGGCGATTATACGCTTGACCATTCGCACTGTCGTCACCCAGACGCCGTGGATGCGAAGGAGTCCGCCTTCATTTGATGTTGTGAGTTTTGACAGCCCTGGACTACCTCCGGAAGACGCTCAAGGGAACCTATGGGTGCTCCGCGTTCGTGAGACCGCAACGGTTATGGCAGCGATCCTCCCCCGGGGCGGCGTGAGGGCCGATTCTGTCTGGACGATGGTGATGTCGCTTGGGTGAGCGCTAGCTCTCTTTCATCGCGGAAGCCAGCTCCAAGAACGCCTTCTTGCCATCGTTAAAAAGCATCAGCGTGTGATCCCCGGCGAATAGGGGGTTTGGGATGCCCGCGAAACCCGGGCTGAGGCTTCGCTTGATCACCACGACCGTTCGGCATTTGTCTACATCGATGATTGGCATACCTGCGATGGGCGAACTCGGGTCCGTCCGGGCAGATGGATTGACTACATCATTTGCCCCGATTACGAGCGCGACGTCGACCGTCTCGAGCGTGGGGTTGATCTCGTCCATCTCCTTGAGCTTGTCGTAGGGGATATCCGCCTCAGCAAGCAGGACATTCATGTGCCCCGGCATTCGACCCGCTACCGGGTGGATGGCGAACTCGACCTCAATTCCACGCGATTCTAGGAGCTTGGCGACATCACGTACGGCATGCTGAGCTTGGGAGACAGCCATGCCATATCCGGGCACGATCACCACGCGACGAGCGCCGTCAAACAGCATGGCCACTTCTTCGGCGCTCGTCGACTTGATCTTCCCCGCATAGACCTCGTCCTCTGTTGGGCCACCGGTGTCGGCTTCGCCCAGTGTCGCGAACATGACGTTGGCCAACGACCGGTTCATCGCCTTGCACATGATGCTTGTCAGGATTATGCCTGAGGCACCGACCAATGCTCCGGCGATGATCAATACATTGTTGTTGATCACGAATCCCGTCGCACAGGCAGCCACCCCTGAATACGAGTTCAACAACGCGATCACGACCGGCATATCCGCCCCGCCGATAGGGATCGTGATCAGGATTCCAAACACGCCTGCCAGGGCGATTAGAATCCAATACCACGCAGTCGTGTCCGGGTTCCTCAGGATCAGAGCGCAAAGACACAGACATGCGACGAAGAAGATCCCGGTGATTGCGTGACGGCCCGGCAGCAAAAGCGGGTTGCCCATCCAAATCTTCTTGCCGGCGATACTGAAGCTGATCTCGTGCAACTTCCCGGCCGCGATCAGGCTGCCGAAGAAAGTCAGTGACCCGATCATGCCCGATGCGGCGATCGCGATCAGCGCTTGCAGTGGAATGACCATGCCCGGAGCGTCTGCGAGAGCCGCTTCACCAGCAGCCCCCACGCTCGCCCGCGTGATTCGCATGGTCAACTCGCCTCCAGCGACCAAAAACGATGCCGCTCCGCCAAACCCGTTGAACAAGGCGACCATCTGGGGCACGTCTGTCATGGGGATCAAAAACGCCATCGCGAGTCCGACGACGGAGCCGATCCCCAATCCGACGAAAATCCACCACCAACTGAGAATGCCACCAGCTAACAAGGTCCCCAGCACCGCCACGAACATGCCCGTGAAACCCAACTGCATGCCGCGCACGGCGGTCCGGGGGTGCGTCAGACCCTTTAGCCCAAGGATAAAGAGCACGGAAGCGATAAGATACGCCAAGTTGCGAACGATCTCTGTGTTGGATGCGCTCACGGTCTAGTCCTTCTTGCGGAACATGTCGAGCATGCGATGGGAAACGAGAAATCCGCCGACCACATTAACCGTCGCCAGGACGACCGCCACAAACCCGAGGATGGTGGAAAGTCGATCCTCTCCCGCTCCGGCAACCATCAAAGCCCCGACGACCGTGATTCCCGAGATCGCGTTCGAGCCCGACATCAACGGCGTGTGCAACGTCGGTGGTACTTTCGTGATGATCTCGAATCCGACGAACACCGCCAAAAGCAGCACCGTGATCAGCATGACCAACGTGGGTCCACTGGTTTGGGTTGATTGCGCCAATATCAAGAGATTATCCATGCGTGGAGGCCTCCTCGATCTTACGGGAACGAGCGGGCAGGCCGAGCAGCTCGCGGACCCGCGGCTGCACGACCTCGCCATCGTATGTCACGGTCGTTTCACGGGTGATCTTGTCTTTCATGTTCAGGCTCAGCTCTCCGTCCTTGAGCAGGTGCAGCAAGAGCGCGGTGATGTTCTTGGCGTACATCTGACTTGAGTGATAGGGGACGGTTGAGGGCAGGTTCGTCGGTCCGAGGATGGTCACACCGTTTTGGACGATGATCTCGTCGGGTTTGCTCAGCTCGCAGTTGCCACCACGTTCAGCCGCCAGGTCAACGATCACCGAGCCCCATGCCATAC
>CAYOQG010000355.1:0-4721 GCA_964405925.1 uncultured Phycisphaeraceae bacterium
ACCGTGTACACTCGCGTCGGGTAGGGATCGATTTGCAGCAACCCATCCTCCCCGCTGTCTTGGACGTAGTCTGGGAAGACCTCCCCGAACTCCTGGGCGATGAAATTGACGTACTCGTGATTGTCGATCGACGGATGTTTCTTCTGGTAGTCGTCCGTATATTTGAAGCGAACCGGACGGACCCGGGCTAGTGTTTCCAGCGCGTTCTCGATCCGTCTGACGTCGGTCTTGATGCGCGCGTCCGAGTTGGCCAGCCAATCACCGGCCGTTGTCTTGGAGGCGTCACCCTCGACTTCGAGGGCATTCGCTCCGGGTGTACGCCCGATCCCAACACCGCCAACGGCGCGAATCAAAAACTGGTTGTCACCGGTCGAGGCGAAATTCGCTTCTGTCGAATCGGCCCACACGAACGTGCCCATGTGATTTGCCTTTGCCCGGTGTCCAGCGGCAAGGCTGCCCTGCCCCGCTGCAACGTTATTGTCTCCGCCCGGGACGGTACCTAGCGGGCCAGAGACCTCGTTGGCATACCCGCCGCCGATCGTCCCGGCCAACGCATAAACCCTGTTTATGTTGCCTCCCGCAACCGTACCGTAAGCAAACGCAGTGTTCTGGGCTCCCCCACCGATTGTCCCCTGGTACCCAGTAACAAAGTTCGGCGCATTGAAACCTCCATCGTCCGGGCCGCCTCCACCGGCGATCGTAGCCCCTATGACACCTGGAGACACGCTGTTGCCCACATACCCTCCGATCAGATTCGGGCTTGTGGGATCGGATTCGATCCGCAATCCTCGGCCGCTGCCGACACGGAGTTCAAGATCGCCGGTCGAGGCGATTTCGTTCGCCGTTCCATCTATCGTAATCGACGTCCCACTGGTGATCGTCCCACTGGCGTGGATGTTGCCGTCGACGTCGAGCTGTTCGGTGGGGGCATTCGTTCCGATCCCCACACCGCCCGATGCACGGATGAGGAACTGATTTGGCGCCGTGGACGTAAATTCCGCTTCGGTACTGTCACCCCATATGAACGTTCCCTCGTCGCCGAAGGGAACAGCCCCCCCTTCTTCGAAAGATCGTACCCTTGCTCCCCTTCCTGCTGCGAAGCTGTAGTACGCTCCCGCGCTGTTGTCGCGTCCGCCGGGTACCGTTGCGCATGAGCCGTTGACGGAGTTACTCTGGCCGCCACCAATGGCCGCGCTCCCGCCGTCGGCGGTGTTGCTATGCCCCCCCGCCACGGTGGACCAGCCCCCGCTGGCAACGTTCCCGTACCCACCGCCGACCGTGGCGCCGCTAGCCCCGCTTGCGGCGTTTTCAAGACCACCGCTGATGGTGGAGTACAGCCCGGTTGCCCAGTTACTCGACCCACCACCGATGGCTGCGAAGCGACCGTGCGAACTCCACCCAGCTGTGTTGTCAAAACCACCGGCCACCGTGCAGTATGCGCTGTCAGTGGTATTGGAGTCACCCCCACCGACGGTGCTCGCTTGACCCAGACTACGATTCCCTATCCCGCCACCGACGGCGCTATAGTCGGATGGCGAGGTGTTGTCGCTCCCTCCACTCACAGTCGCGGCGAGTCCATAGGCCCAGTTCCCGGACCCGCCACCGATAGTCGCCAGCACATCGCTGGCCGAGTTCCCAGACCCGCCAGCGATTGTCGCCAATTCCTCGCTGGCCGAGTTCCCAACCCCTCCGCCGATCGTGACATATTGTGCGTCCGTCGGGTCCGAGTTTGTGTTCCCTGCCAGGTTCTCCCCTCCACCACTGATCGTCGCGTAGGCGTCCGTCGCCATATTGCCCTGTGGGAATGCACCGCCTCCAGCAATCACAACACCGACCGCGCCCACCGGGGTGATGAAGTTGCCCTCATACCCACCGATCACATTGGGGCTCGTAGCGTTCTGCTGCGTCCACAGGCCGGGCAGGGCCAGGGCGTACGGAGCCGGGGTCAGCTCCTGGCGTTCAGAGAGCATCTCATAGGCCGGGTCGCCGGTCTCGCGAACGCCGATCTCCAGCCAGCGGGCAGTGCCGTTGAGGACGTCGCTTCCGCAATCGACCTTTACCGTGAACAAACCCGCCTCAACACTGCTCGGGGAGGGGTCCACGGTGCACGTCACCGTCGTGCCTGCAACGACGCACGGGTCCATCTCCGAGTCGCAGAGCAAGAACTGTAAGTCGTACTCGCCCTCGGCTGGGGCTCCGTTGTCGGCAAGCCGGCCCTGGTAGGTGAACGCCGTTCCCATTGCCTCCTCCGCCATCACGGATACAAAGTGTCCTTGCATGACCCAAGCTGCTATTAAAACTGACCCGGTGATAAGCTTGCGTTTCATCGCCTTGACTCCTTCTGAAAGGATGACCATTGAGCTGAGAAGCCCCCGCGGGCCTTGTCCTTCATGTGACAAGTCTCATTTGTCGGGGCGCACGCTCGGGCACGCTCCGTGTTTATGTGCTGGTTAACCCCCTCTTTCCCGACACCCGACAAGCCGGGATGTACGACCTGATCCGGGACGATGAAGGAGGGGCATCATCTACAAAGGGAAAACCAAAGGCGGTGCTCTCGCTGATGGCGGATGAAGGAGAGGTCCGATGCCCGATCTCGGAAATCGCTCTAAGTGTCTTTGATCGCACCCCGTAAGAAGCGCGTGACTTCGCAGGGGCACCACACGCTGCTTAAGAAAGTGACATATGTAGATGTCTTGCGTGCCAATCATCGGGCCATGACGCGGGTTTCATCATGGTCCAGCCCACCTAATGCTTCGTGCCGCTAGTCTAAGACGATCGAGCGCCACCAGTTGTTAATGCAAATTGAGCGAACTAAATTGACTCCTTGAGATTAATTGGCCGTCGAGCAGGACCCACGCCCATCACGCGCGTTTGGCGGCGGGTCCATCCGCGTATCACCTCGGATCGAGCAAACCCAGTCTCCCGGTCTATCCCAGACTCTCCAAATCGCCACCCTCAACGAAGTCGTGAACATGGTCCCCCGTCGATCTTGCCGACGCGTTGGTTGTTGCAACCGCGTTAGTGACTCGCCGGGATGAGCGGGGGACAAAGCATTCAACGCGGGTAATTCACCCGCTGCTGTTCTCGGAATTCAAAATGTCGAAAAGCGAATTCAGAAACGGGAAAGCGACACAAGCTCTCCATTCGACATTTGCTATCGACCTGTGCGTCGACCCGATTGCACCGTGTTCGAGCGGCGCGGTTGACGCCGCCGAGAATTCGTGGATGGGGCAGGTCCCACATGGACGGGGAAGAACACGCGGATCGTTGTGCCTTTGCCGAGCGCCGAATCGACCATGGCCGCACCGCGATGCTGCCGCAGAATTCCCAGGACGGCCGCAAGACCTAGACCATGCCCCTCCGTTTTCGTGGTAAAGAAGGGGTCAAAGACTCGTGCGGTTGTGGTCTCGTCCATGCCGTGCCCCGTGTCAGTCACCGCCAGCTCGACGTACTGACCGGGTTTGACATCGTAGGGGGCACACCGGGCCGCGTCCGAGGCCTTCAACCTCGTCTTTCGGGTTACGATACGGACGGTGCCGTCCTCGGGCATGGCCTGGCTGGCATTAAGGCACAGGTTCAAGAGGATTTGCTCGGTTTGTCCGTGATCCGCAAGAATCGTCGGCAACTTCGGCGCCAACTCCAGATCCAATTGATATTGCCGTCCGACGGATGATTGCAGGAACGTAATCGCCTCTTGGATAATCTCGTTGAGGTCGGTTGCCTCTGGATTGTGTCGCCCTGAACGGGCATAAGCCAGGAGGTGCTTGATGAAGGCATTGGCTCGTGCACCCGATTCCTCGATCAGCTCGATGTGCTCAAGGGCCCGCGCCGGTATCCCTTCCATGGCTCGCAGCAGAGCTGTATTGCCAAGGATCACCATCAGTGTATTGTTGAAATCGTGGGCGATCCCTCCGGCCATGACCGCCAGGCTTTCCAGTTTCTGCGCGTCGCGGATCCTGGCCTCCACGGCCTCACGCTCCGAAATATCCATAGCCATCGACGCCACACCGCGGATGTTCCCGGCCGAGTCATGGAGGGGAGTGTTGAACCATTCACAGGTCAGCCGCGACCCGTCCTTGCGAACGTTGGCGTTGATCGAATGACTCGACGTGTCACCTTTCAGAAGCTCATCCCAAATGGTGTCAACGGCGGCGACCGCATCCTGCGGTACGATCAGGTCATACGCGTGTCGGCCAAGGGCTTCGCCTTTTGTGTATCCGAAGGTCCGCTCCGCCGCCGGATTCCACTCGACCACCCGAAATTCGGTGTCCCACACGATATACCCCAGGGGCATTCGCTCGACGTGAAACTGCAACCTCTGCAACGCATCGTTGAGCTTCTCGAGCACTTGCCGGTGTTCGGTGAAGTCGCGGATCACCGCGGTGAAGACCCGCTTGTTCGCTTGCGTCCCGACCGCGGCTGACACTTCGATCGGCACTTCGGTCCCGTCCTTGCGAAGACCCAAGCTATTAAAGGTACGGCCGAAAGGCTTCTCGCCGACCGAGCCGAGGTGTTGGCCAAAACCAGCCAGGTGCTTCCGACGCAGCCTGGTGGGGATCAGTCTTGTGATTGGCAACCCGACCGCCTCACTTGCCGCGTATCCGAACAAAGCTTCGGCAGCCAGATTCCAGGAAGTGATGCGGCCGTTGTGATAGCCGGCGATCACCGCGGCATGGCAGAGGTCCACAAGCGTGCTGTAGGCGTCCAATGACCGCCGCAGT
>CAYOQG010000356.1:0-4716 GCA_964405925.1 uncultured Phycisphaeraceae bacterium
GAACATGGGATTCGTTCCACCGCTTCCTGGGTTCCTGGAAGGTCTCCGGTCGCTGTGCGATCGACACGGGAGTCTGCTCGTTTTTGACGAGGTGATGACCGGCTTTCGCGTCGCGTGGGGAGGTTACCAGAACGTCTGCGGCATCAAACCCGATCTAACGTGCCTGGGCAAGGTGATTGGCGGCGGCATGCCTGTCGCTGCCTATGGCGGACCGCGATCCATCATGGAGAATCTCAGCCCGCTGGGTCCTGCCTATCAGGCGGGCACGCTGAGTGGGAATCCGGTGGGAATGGCTGCGGGTATCGCCACGTTGGAGATTTGCAGGGAGGAAGGGTTCTACGAATCGCTATCAGCCAAGACGCAGCGATTGACCTTAGAATGGCAGTCCGCAGCCGCAGATACCGGTGTTGCTCTGCAAGCGGGATCACAAGGGGGGATGCTCGGGATGGCATTTTTTGACCGACGTGTGCGCAACTTCGCTGACGCCCAAGCCTGCGACCATGACCGCTTCGCCCGCTTTTTCAACGCCATGCTCGATCGCGGCGTATGGCTCCCGCCGTCCGGGTATGAGGCCATGTTCCTATCCGCGGCTCACGATGACGCATCGATGACACAGATCGTCGAGGCAGCCCGAGAGAGTTTCAAAGAGGTAGCTCCATGACCCATTTGCGCGTTGGCACTCGCGGCAGCAAGCTCGCTCTTCGGCAGACGAACTGGGTCTGCCACCGGTTGCGGGAGGCACACGCGTCGATCCAGATCGAGCAGGTGATCGTCAAAACGCACGGTGACGTCGTCACGAACGAGCCATTTGGGGAGGACTGGCCCGTCGGGGCCTTCGTCAGTGCGTTGGAACGAGCACTCATCGAAGAGCGAATTGACTTCGCGGTGCACAGCTTCAAGGATCTTCAAACCGCGGTGACAACTGGATTGCTGGTGGCTGCCGTGCCGGCTCGTGAAGCCGTTCATGACGTCTTGCTCACACGATCGTCCGTTGACATTGACAACCTCCCACCCGGATTTCGCGTGGGAACGGGCAGCCCACGGCGGTCCGCCCAGTTCCGACGACTGGGCCAGGTCGAGATCGTCCCGATTCGGGGAAACGTCGAAACCCGTATCGCCAAGATCGAGCGGGAAGGTCTGGACGGCATCGTACTCGCCGCGGCCGGGCTTAAACGTCTCGGTATCAGTTATGGGCACATGACGGACCTACCGACCGATCGATTCGTGCCATCACCAGCACAGGGCGCCCTGGCGATCCAGACACGTGATGACAGTGATGTCGTCAAGATCGTCCAGGCAATTGACGACCCCGCATCTCATACGGCGGTCAAGGCCGAGCGTGCTTTCCTCAAGCGCGTCAACGCGGGCTGCCACGTACCGATTGCTGCATTGGCCAGTGTGGCCGGCGAGTACGTCACACTGCATGGCCAGCTCTTTGAGGATGCGGGCGAACGAATGGTCGAGGATACGGAATCAGGTCGCGACCCTGTTGCCCTCGGAGAGCGCCTGGCTGACGAACTGCTCGAACGGCTGGAACCTGAGAGATAACTCGGCCCTGCATGCTGAACCGACACGATGGTCCGAGAGGGAAGACACGGTGAGAGTCTGGGTAACTCGAGACGAAGCGTCTGACGGCCCCCTCTCGACGGCCCTGCGTGATGTCGGTTTGGAGGTTGTGCTCGAACCCGTGCTTCGGCGACGGGTCGTCAGCGACGCAGCCGATGCGATCGGGCAGCTTGGACCTGACGACTGGCTGGTATTGACCAGCGTATACGCTGTAGAGGCTGTGGCACTCGAACCGGCGCGGCGACCGCGGGTTGCGGTGGTGGGGGAGGTATCCCAGCGTGCCGCCTTGGCAAGGGGCTTCCGCGTCGAGCTGGTCAGTACTGAAGGCATTGGGAAGAGCCTCTTTGATGAGCTTCAAGCAAAGGTCGAAAGCGGTAGAGTCTGCTATCCCCGCTCATCGCTTGTGAAAGTGCCACAACCGTGGGCCGGAGTGGAGATCGTCAGTCCAATCCTGTATGAGACAGTTGCGCGTCCGTTCGATCCGGAGACCGTTCACCGTGCCGACGTCGTGTGCGTCGCCAGCCCGTCCGCCGTGGAGGCGGTCGGTCCGGTCGATCTGCCCTTTGCCAGCATCGGCCCGACGACTTCGGCTGCGATTCGCCGGCTCGGAAAAACACCGTGGGTGGAAGCACCGCAGCGGAGCTTTGAGTCACTTGCCTCTGCGATCCGGGATCTGTCAGGTCGGGAGTGAGCGCAGTTCAACAACAGCGCCATGCGATGTAAAATACTGATGGATTGGATCACGGCGACGTGGATTTCGCATATGTAGGACGAGCGCGGGCGGAAGCTGGCGAGTCACTCATGAGGAATAACCTGCTCGCGCGACGGAGGATGCAGATCGACCCTGGGTACCTGTTGGGTTATGCGCGGAGGGCACGGTAGGACCACAAGTGACATTCGAACGATTAAGGCGGTTGGCACAAGAGAAACTCTCCCTGTTCCGACAGTGGATGGATGAAACGCTCACACGGCACGCGCGCCTCGCCAAACCTACCGCGGCCTTCGAGTTTGACCGGCTTGCCCGTTACTTTACGACCACACTATTGGAGAAGACGTACGTAGTCGTCGTCCGTGAATTGCCGTTGCCTCCTTTCAAGGGCCTCGGGCTTGAGGAGCTCGAGGGTCTTGGGGCTGCCCCCGCTGCTGCGATCACCTATCGCAACTTCTATTTCATTCATCCGGATTGTGTCGGCGACGAAGTGCTCCACTTCCACGAGTTGATCCACGTCATCCAATGGCACGAGCTGGGCGTCAACGGTTTCTTGCTGGCGTATGCCCATGGGCTGCTTACGGTAGGATACTTGGAAAACCCGTTGGAGGTTCAAGCCGGATTGCACGAGCGCCGATTCCGTGAGACCGACGAACCGTATGACGTGTCAAACGTCGTTTCAACGGAACTCCGCCCGACTGTCGACGTTCTCTCACGACTCAACCTTGACTTTCCCTAGCCCTCTCTCGAGCACGGCGTCACGGACGACACCATCGAGTATGAGCTTAAAAACGCTCGCTGACGGCAATCCATGGCTCAGCTCTGCCGCACCGACCCGCCTGTAAGGGCACGGACAGTACAGTCAAATAGGGTGGTTCTAGTCTTCGTTTGGCGTCAAGAGGGCGACAATCGCCGTATCCTCATCCACCAGAACGATCCCGACGAGCATCCCATCACTTCGTGCGAGCACCGACGCACCATGCCAGGTCTCGTCGACGGAGATGGCGGGATCGATACGCCAGGTGTCCTCCTGTGGTGTGAGCCGCGAGGCTGCCAGCGGCAGAGGTGCCGCAGCCGGGTCACCTACGGCAAGGCAGTCCTCCGGCTGTGTCGGCATGCGCTGAAGGGTGTGAGGCCATCTTGAATCGACAACCTGCACATCGAGAATGGCCAGTCCATTTGCCGTCCATTTGGGGCTGTCTGCCAGGGGAACGCTCTGTCCCGCCACCTCGAGCACAACGGATTCCTGGTCGGCGGTCTCTTTGACAGTGAGCAAATCCGCCGGTCCGAGAAGACCTTCGTCGGTCTGCAGCACCCATCCTCGACGGAATCGCTCGGACTTGATCCACCTTCCCTCCTTCCAGGCCATCACGGCGCGTAAAGGCATCGGCACCGCCGCACCGGGCGGGAGGGCTGAACTGCCGATGACGGCGAGCGGCTCCCAGGTTAGCCATTCCTCCTTGGGTTTCGCCTCGAGCCGAAAGCGATGTCCGGTGCGCACAACCTCACTGGCGTCAGGTGGTGTCGCGAGTGCCACACCACCGGCAACGAGCCCCTCCAAAGAATCGATGTGGGCTGATAGTCCACCAATACCGAGCTGCATCTCGAGTCCGCCAACGCTCCAGAATCGCGTCTCAGGGCGAATGAGCTGCACGTAGGCTTTGCGAATGTGAAGACGCGCTTCCACCGCGTTACCGTCACTTGCCAGGCCGACGGAGAGGATGCTCCCCACCTTGATTCCCCGATATGACACTGAACCACCCGGTCGAATTCCGCTTCGACGCGGCGCTTCCAGCAGGATCTCCAGGTCGCCGGGGTCGATGGACTCGACGATCGGTGGTTCCGCCAGCCCCACGAAGTGCCGTTGTGGCGGTCCGGTGCCGGGAAGGATCGCCAGGTAACGAGGTCCGATCAACGTCTCGAGGCCGGCAACACCGGTGACATCCAGGCGTGGCCGTACGACCCATACCCTCATGCCCGCCCGAGCCAGGTGCGACGCCCGTGGATGCAACGCCGCTGTCACCAATACCCCATCCGAGTTCTGAGCCAATTCCACAGAACGAACCTGGCCAACGGCGATCCCGCGGTACCTCACCTCGTCGTTGGGGGCAAGTCCGTGGCCTTCGGGAAGGTGGATCGTGATCACCGTCCCTCGCAACAACCATGCCCGATAGCCGAGCCACCCAGCAAAACAAAGAGCGAACATCGGAATCAACCACGCCCAGGAAAGACGTCGTTGCGGGCGAATCGTCGCTCGGGGGAGTTCGGTTCGTGGATCAGTGCTTGTCATACTTTCTCACAAGGCACGTAAACACCAGGGCGCGTTCACGCAACTCACGCCTACCGCCTCGGGGGAGAACGGGGAGCCGCCCGCGAGATCCTCTCCGCCTGTCGCGGTAGGAATGGCCCTTTCGGGCCACCCCCCGCACAGATCCGTACGT
>CAYOQG010000357.1:0-4682 GCA_964405925.1 uncultured Phycisphaeraceae bacterium
GGGCGTAGTCCATACCAGTTTCAGTGTCGGTGTGCCGATATGCGAAGCCCTGAGCCGCTGGGTTGAAGCCTGCGCGGTGGCACGAACGCAGTTCACGCCTACGCCCCGCAATCGGCGTATTCAAAGTGAAGCCGGGCTCCCTCGTGATCGCGCCCGAAGGCGTTGCGATCACTGGGAGGGTCGAGGCCGAGCCGATTACGCATAGCCTCGGCCCGTATAACGGAGACTAGTTGACGGTTTCGACCTTGCATCGAGGGGGTAGAAACGTGTAGACTAGTATGGTTATCGGGGGATGCTGGAGGGTGGCCGCAACCGAGGAGGGAACAACACGCGAAGGGCCAACCTGGGCTGAGCGAAAAGCCGGCATCGCGAAGAAGATTGGGGTTTGCGCTTTGGAGCAGGGTTCGACGTTGTCGATGAGGGAGGGTGACGCTTCACCTGAGCTCGAACCCACGGCGAGGGCCATTGGGTTGGCCCTCTGCTTCAGACCGGCTGAGGTGCCCACTCTCCGTGAAAGGCGTCTCGTATACGGAATCTAGTTGAGGGAGGTGCAAAGTGACACGTTCTATGATCGCGCAGCGGTCCGCCACCATGCTGACCGTCGTTCTCGGATTGTTGGCGACGCGGGCGCAGGCTCAGTGGCGTTACTATTACTTCAAGGATCCCCAGCCACTGGTGCTGGACACTGAGCGCATGGCCATCCAGCAGTCGCCGCAGGCAGCCAAGGGGTTGGCGTCCGAGGGGCTGCCCGAGTTCGGCATCCCGGCGACGAGCATCGAGCCGCACACACTCAAAGGTTGGTCCTACGCGCATGTCCCGGTAGCGATGAAAGCCGATGCCCAGATACGCAATCTCGCCGGACAGATCGCCGCGGCTGATGGTGTCGATTTTGTGTCACCCGTGTTCGAGAACGAGTCGGGGCAGACCTTGATCATCACCCGCCACGTTCACGTGGGTTTCCGGGAGGATCTAGAGCCGGCCGAGGCGGAGAGGATCCTGCACCAGTTCGGCGCCGGCCGCATCCTTCAGCGCGACTGGTCCCGGATGAAGGGCGTGTATCGTCTGGAGTCGCGGTCACGGGACGGATTTGAAGTTCTTGACATCGCCAATGCCTTGGCCCAGCATCCCGACGTTCGGTTTGCGGAACCTGATCTGATCGCCAGAGTCCGCAAGACCTTTATCCCCAATGACCCGATGTTCGGCAGCCTGTGGGGGCTCCATAATACGGGGCAGAGCGGCGGCACTGTCGACATGGACATGGATGGGCCAGAGGCCTGGGACATCACCACGGGTGATCCTTCGGTCCTCGTTGTGGTGATGGATACGGGGATACAGTTGGACCACGTGGATCTAAACATAGGGGCTGGTGAAGACTTCACTGGCCAGGATGGAGGCGGTTGGCCGGTTAACGAATGTGATAATCACGGGACAATGGTGGCTGGATGCGTCTCGGCGATCATCAACAACGCACAGGGTGTCGTGGGTATCGCCCCCAACTGCAGGGTTGCATCTGCAAGGGTCTTCATCTCGGATGTTCCCTGCAGCATTTATGGTACGGTATCATCCAGTTGGGTGGTTGACGCATTGGACTGGGCGTACAGCATCGGAGCTCGCATCACGACTGCCAGTATCGGGATGCCGTCATCAAGCACGTTGACCAACAAGTTTGCGACGACCCGAGAAATGGGCATCACGCACTTCACTTCGTCCGGAAACAACGGTGGCGGTTCGATCGGCTATCCAGGAAACGTGGACGCAGTCAACGCGATCGGTGCGATCGACCGCGACGGCAATCGAGCGAGTTTCAGTCAATACGGTCCGGACTTGGCTTTCTCTGCACCCGGTCAGAGCATTTTGACAACGGCCCGCGGCAATGGCTATGGATGGGCCGATGGGACCTCATTCGCGTCGCAGTACGCGGCGGGTGTAGCTGCTCTCCTTGTGTCCTTGGAGCCGATCCTCTGGCCTGACCTGGTCGAGCAGATCCTCCAGGAGACATGCACGGATCGTGGTGACACCGGGTGGGACGAACAGTTCGGTTGGGGGATCGTGAACGCACATCAGGGGCTTCAATGGCTTCAAGCGCCTGCGGATCCGTGCACCCTGGGCAAGCTGACCGCCGCGGACGCCGCGCCGGATTCCCAGTTCGGCTGGGCGGTGGCGATGGATCACGATGTTTTGGTGGTCGGTGCCCCGCGCGACGACGAGCTCGCCACGGATGCAGGGGCAGCTTACGTGTATCGACGCTCCGGAACGAGCTGGACCTATGAGACAAAGCTTACGGCTTCGGATGCGACACTGGAAGATCGCTTCGGCTGGTCCGTCGCCGTGAACGGTAATGTCATCGCCGTTGGGGCGTATCAGAATGACGCCGTCGCACCGGACTCGGGGGCGGTTTACGTCTTCAACTACGACGGTATGGATTGGGGTCAGACTCAGAAGCTGACAGCCTCTGACGGGGCCAACAGTGATCGGTTTGGCTACTCGGTGTCCGTCGACGAAGACGTGTTGGTTACCGGCGCTTACGGGGATGACGATGCAGGTTCCATGTCGGGTTCTGCCTACGTGTTCAGGCACGGTGCCAGTTGGGTGGAGGAGCAGAAGCTTACCGCCGCCGGTGCGGCGTCGGCTGACTTCTTTGGGTGGACCGTTTCGGTAAGCGGAGATTACGTCCTTGTTGGCGCACCGCTGACCGACGTTGTCGGTCTCAATTCCGGCGCCGTGTATGTGCATCGGTATGACGGACAGGATTGGGACGACCAGACGAAGATAACCCCATCGGACGCCGCAGACGGCGACAACTTTGGGTATTCGGTCTCGATCGACGGTGAGCGGTTCGTGGCTGGTGCTCAGCTTGTTGATTCACATGTCCCGAATTCGGGCGCGGTTTACGTGTATCGTTTGGATGGGGCCGATTGGCTTAAGGAGCAGAAGATACGAGCTTCGGATGGCGGGGAGGAGGATCGCCTCGGGTACGTCGTTTCGCTCAGTGGAGAGGTGCTTGTGGCCGGTGCCTATCGAAACGATGAAGCGGGCGCTGACACCGGTGCGGCCTACGTCTACGCGCACAACGGGTTTCGCGGTTATTGGGGGCTGGAGGAGAAGCTCATCGCGTCTGACGGCACTGATGGTGATGAGTTCGGACGGTCAGTCGCCACCAAGCGAGGCTTCGCCCTTGTTGGTGCCCCGTACGATGCGGACGCGGGACCTGATACCGGTGCAGCTTATTTGTATGCGGGGGGTACTGATTGCAATCGAAACCGCACCCCCGACATCTGCGACATCCGAGACGGATTCAGCGAGGATTTTGATGACGACGGCGTCCCGGATGACTGCTGCCCGATCGCGCCGATCCCGAGCGAGATCCCCGACGTCACCAAGACAAACCGTTACATCTCGTTCATGCCCGGCGAGGGCACTCAGCCAACCGCCTTTCGCGTGACCCTGGTCAATGTACCCGGCTTCACGTCGTTTAACGGTGAGCACCGGTGGGTCGACTCCCCACGGCAGATCACGGAGGCATCCGGTTCTTCGGATCCCGAGCCGCCGCCCACGTTCTGGGGTGCCAACCTGCGTTGCGACCCGGCCTACCGGGACTGGAGCGCGGTGGACGTGCTTCATCTGTTCGACGAAGCCATACTCCCAGGTGGAACCTATGCCGTTCAGGCGATTGCGGAGGGGTGCGATACAGCCACCGAGGACTGGTATACGGCAGCGGTGACGATGGTGACGACACCACTCTGGGGCGATGTTGTCGGTGACTGCGGTGTGAGGCCATGCACGGGTCCTAACGGTGTTGTGGACTTTATCGATATCAGCGCTGTCGTTGAGAAGTTCAAGAATGATCCCGATGCGGTTTTGAAGGCGAGAGCGGATGTGGACCCTGACCAACCCAACGCGGTGATCGACTTTACGGACATATCGTACGTGGTGGAGGGTTTCCGGGGCAGTGGTTACCCGTTCGGCGGCCCGCAACCGTGTCCGCCGTAGGCGGGCGTGAAATAAGAACTGAGACTTCTGCACGGCGAGCGCGGAACACACAACCGCGCTCGCCGTTTCTGTTGGCACGGCCGTGAGCGCGCTCGACACCACGTGCCGTTCGTGCACCTCTTTGGGTCTCTCGAACCGACTCAGTGTCGGGAACTATGGGTCTTGATCTCGCGTGTTGTCCTGAACGGACATTTGGGCAGGGGGTACAATGTGGTGGCGAAGGCACTTATCGTTCAGTTCGATTCGCGAGGAGGTATGACATGTTAGCGCGCATGGTCGGTGCGGGATTGCTACTTGCGTTTGCGTCGGTTGCGAGCGCCGGGATGGTCGAGGTCGAGCTGGTCCCGGATAATCCAGGGCCCTATTACGGAGGCGAATCGCTCACCGTCGACGTCTGGCTCCATAGTCAAGTCGACTACGACGTCGGCCTTCGCCGGGTTCAGTTCGACTTTACGGATAGTGACCCCGCTCTGATTCTGGGGCCTACCTTCGACTTCGATTACAGCTCGATCCCCGACGACATCGGAGGATATTATGCGACGACGTCAGCCGACATGCCCGTCCCCTGGACGGCCAACACCCTGGATTTCTACCACTCCGGGATGTACCTCCGGCTCGATCGAATCGAGTCGATTCACATCGGGGTCCTTGACCTCGCGTTGCCGAGCACCGTCGGAACCTATCTTATTAAC
>CAYOQG010000358.1:0-4595 GCA_964405925.1 uncultured Phycisphaeraceae bacterium
GTTCAAGCAGCAGCTCGGGCGGGGAATCGATGACGAGTTACTCGCCAAGGAGACCGGCGAAATCTTCAACCCGAAGAAGAATCCCTATATCAGCACGGGGTTGCTTGCGCTGCTCGATCGCGGGGCCAGAGCCCCCAAAATGGACTATGCCTGTGCCGATACGAAGCTTCCCGGCTGGGAGTACCCGACAGACAACGGCATGGCAGATGCCAAGATAACTGAAGAATCAAGCGAAAGGACTTCAGAATAGGAGCTGACCTGCCCCCATCGATGGTACCACTTCCTGTGTTAGTCCGAAACGCTGCGAACACAAGATCGGCGGCGGGCGGCGGATAGCCCAGCGAACTGTGCGGGCGCACTGGGTTGTAGTGCTCACGCCATCGTTCGATCAACACCTTGGGCTCCAACCTGAGCTGCCTCCCGAAAAGTGGCTTACGTTTGACCGTACCGCGGTCGACCAAGTCCCCGCGACCGAGGGGGTCTTTATCCTCGCCGACGCCGACAAGAAGCCAATCGTCATCAAGGGTATGGCAAACATCCACACCGGCCTACTCGAACAGCTCGACTCGGGTACCGAAGCCCCCTTCTTTTTCTGGGAAGAGGACCCCATGTACACCAAACGCGAGAGTGAGCTGATCCAGCAGCACCTAAGCCAATTCGGCGAGCTCCCCGCCGGAGGAGACGACGAGCTGGACGATCTGTTCTGATCCTGCCGGCCGGTTACAGCACGTTGAGAGCTTGCTCTGCGCCTGTCGCCATGCTACCGTTTGAGCAAGAGCCTGGTGCAGGTTAGGGTCGACGGCGGAGCGAGCTTCTACCCGTGCCGATTCGCGCTTCCGCGTCGACGTCCTTTTTGTTAGGGAGCAGAGGCTCGTGATCTTTATTGACGATCAGTTGTGCAAAGGCTGCGGCATTTGCGTTGCCTTCTGCCCCAAGCACGTGCTGCAGCTCTGCGAGCAGGTCAACGCCCGCGGCTTCTGCGTCCCCATTGTCGTGGATGGGAGTGCTTGTGGCCAATGCTCCCAGTGCCAGCGCCTCTGCCCCGACTTCGCCATTTTCATCATCGAGGAGGAAGTGCGTGGGGACTGATCGAGCCCGCGAACATTTCGAGCGTCTTTCCGGTGAAGTGCGATTCGCCCTCGGTGACGAAGCCATCGCCTACGGTGCCCTGTTGGCCGGGTGCACGTTCTTTGCCGGATACCCCATCACCCCTGCCTCCGAGGTCGCGGAGACCATGGCCCGAGAGTTGCCCAAAGTTGACGGTTATTACGTTCAGTTCGAGGACGAGATCGGGAGTATGGCTGCCGTTATCGGAGCAGCGCGGGCAGGTGCCAAGGCCATGACGGCTACGTCTGGGCCCGGCTTCTCGCTCATGCAGGAAAACATCGGTTATGCAATCATGACCGAGACACCCTGCGTCGTTGTGGACGTGCAAAGATCCGGTCCATCGACTGGCCAGGCCACAAAACCCGCCCAGGGTGACATCTTGCAGGCACGATGGGGAACGCATGGGGACCACGAGATGATCGCCCTTTCGCCCAACTCCGTGCAAGAGTGCCTTGACCTCATGATCGATTGCTTCAATCTCTCCGAGCGGTACCGACACCCGGTCATCTTCTTGCCGGACGGCGAGATCGGCCATCTACGCGAGAGATTGGTTCTTCCACGGCTTGAGGACATCAAGCTCTTCCCGCGCGGCGGTTCCGATCCCGCTGACGAGCCCGGCCTAATCAGACCCTGGCAGGACTATGGCACCGGCGATGCCGTGCACATCACCGGATCGACGCACAAGGAAAACGGCATGAGAGACGTGGTCTCGCAGGATGTTCATGAACGGCTTGCTGTGCGCCTCTACGCCAAGATCGACAAGAACCGTCACAACATGATCCGCTGCGAAGAACGGTTCATCGACGATGCCGAAGTCGTTGTCGTCTGCTTCGGGGCCGCATCAAGACCGGCACTGGGGGCTGTCCTCCGCGCCCGAAACCACGGTCTTAAGGTGGGGTATTTCCGATTGATCACTATCTGGCCTTTCTGTGGAGAACGACTCGCCGCCATCGGAGATCGGGTGCAGCAACTGCTCGTACCGGAGATGAACCTCGGCCAACTGGCCAGGGAGGTTGAGCGGTTTGTGAGCGTCCCCGTGGTCAGGGTCTCCAAGATCGGCGGTGTGCCACATGCCGTCGACGAGATCTACCGGGCGATCATCAAAGAGATGACATGAACAAACCGGAACATGAGCTGCTTCACTACTTACGTCGGGAGATCTTACCGACGGTATACTGTCCGGGCTGTGGTTGTGGCCAGGTCCTCAACGCGTTCGTCAATGCCCTCGACGAGCTCGAGATCGATCCGAAGAACATCATCTCGGTGACGGGGATCGGATGCTCGTCGTGGATTCCCAGCCCCTATCTGAAATGCGACACCCTACACACGACCCACGGTAGGGCAGTGGCTTTTGCCACGGGTGTGAAAGTCATTCGGCCTAAGAGTCAGGTTGTTGTCATCGCTGGTGACGGCGATCTTGCCGGTATCGGTGGGAATCATCTGATCCATGCCGCCCGACGAAACGTCGGCCTGGCGGTCCTTCTGGTCAACAACTACATTTACGGCATGACTGGGGGCCAGGTGTCTCCAACGACACCGTTCGGCGTCCCCACCACGACGACACCCTACGACAATGTGGAATACCCGATGCGAATCGCCGAACTCGTAGCCGCCGCTGGGGCCAACTATGTCGCTCGATGGACCACCTACCACATTCGCAAACTGACTACGGCCATGAAGAAAGCGCTTCGAAAGGACGGCTTTTCGCTTATCGAGATCGTCTCACAGTGTCCTGTGAGTTATGGTCGGCGGGTGGGATTGAGCGACGGTGTTGCTCTGCTGGAGCACTTCCGGAGGAGCTCCGTCACCGTCTCGAAAGCCAAGACCATGAGTGAGCAAGAGCTGGAGGACAAGATCGTCGTGGGAACACTGGTCGAACGTGACAGAATCGAATTCACGGAGAGTCTTCGACGCATCAATGACCGATGTGCCAAGGAGACGGCAAGGTAAGACTTGACAAGGGCAGCGTGGGGAAAACGCGGTTCGAAGAAAACAGGGATCAATGCGAAAACTCGGAAATACAGCATGAACATCAGGTTTGCGGGTTTCGGCGGACAGGGAATTGTTGTAGCCGGATACGTCGTGGGACAGGCCGCGGTGCTTGACGGCCGAAACGCCCTGCAAACACAGTCCTACGGCAGCGAGTCCCGCGGCGGTACGTGCAAAAGCGACGTGACCATTTCAGATGAGCCCATTCTCGACCTCGCCCCATCGGGCTGCGAGGTCCTGATCGCCATGTCCCAACCCGCTCTCGAAAAGTTCCTGCCAGACCTCAACGAGGATGGACTGCTGATTTACGACAGTGACCTGGTCAAGGCAGGGGACAACGCCAGGGGCGCCCATGCATTACCCGCCACACAAGTCGCCACTCAGACCTACGGCCGAGAGGTGGTTGCCAACGTGATCATGGTCGGCTACCTGACAGGGTTGACCAACGTCGCATCCCCCGAGTCATTCCGCAAAGCCATCGCCCACAGCGTTCCGCCCAAGACCGTCGATCTGAACCTCAAGGCGTTTGACGACGGCCTCAAGCGAGGCTGCGGAGACCGAGGACGGTCGGGGATGATTTAGGTACGTAACACACAGCCCATGCGCCGTCTGTTAAGATCCTATCCCAAAAACGGGTAGATTGTCAATAAGGCTTTCGGGCATGGATGACCGAAAAGGCGGATGCAAGGATGCAATCGAATCGATGGCGGTGTTCGGATGAGTTTTTGGGCGTTTGTAGAGCCGTTGTTGCCGGTGCATGCAAACCAAGACGCGCTCGGGCGGGTCGACACCTGCGAGATGATCGGAATGCGATGGACGCGATTCTTTTTGTGGCGCGAACCGGCTGCCAGTGGAACGCGTTGAACACCACGGGGATTTGTTCGAGTTCGACGGCGCATCGGCGGTTTCAGGAATGGACGCAAGCCGGGGTGTTCCTGAAACTGTGGCAAAACGGATTGAGCGTGTACGACGAGCTGAAGAGGTTGGACTGGTCTTGGCAGAGCATGGACGGGGCGATGACCAAGACGCCGCCGGGCGGGGGGAAAAACCGGTCCAAACCCTAGGGATCGAGCCAAGTCCGGCACCAAGCGAAGTTTGCTCACCGAGGCGCACGGGGTCCGCGTGGAACTGGCCGTGGCAGGACCTAACGTCAACGACTTCAAGCTCGCACGGGAGACGCTCGAAAGCGTTCCTGTGAAAAGACCCCGACCGTCACGGCGGCGACCGAAGAACTTGTGTCTGGACAAAGGGTATGACTTTGACGAAGTGCGTGATCTGGCGCGGGAATTCCGATTCGCGGCACATATTCGCTCGCGCGGGGAGGAGGCGAAGTCAATCCGGCGTTCCGCGCGGTTTAGCCCGCCGCTGGGTAGCTCAACGGACACACAGTTGGATGAATCGATACCGTCGCATTCTCATTCGTTGGGAGAAGAAAACGGAGAATTACAGTGTCCGCTGAATGAAGGGCGTCCCTGGACGGGTTGAGTCGTAGCTGGGGA
>CAYOQG010000359.1:0-4545 GCA_964405925.1 uncultured Phycisphaeraceae bacterium
AGGGCCTTTTCTGCTGTGCAAGCCGGTCGTATCGGCAAAACCGCTCAGTTTGAGTAGAGAGCGGTAGCACACCTTCGGCCCTACCGCGATAGAGTCCAGGCGAAATATGTCACGATGGTGGCAAGAGCGAGTAAGCCGATCGCGTAGAGGCTGTGGCGCTTGACGTATCGACTGAAGGCCAGGTATCGCGGCTTGTCCCGCTGGGGGAGCTTGGGCCAGGCAAGAATGAGAAGCGTCCAAGCGACGACACACAGGAAGACAATGAGCCCGAGCATGAAACGTGGCACTGCTCGAAGTACGAGCCCGCCGCCTATCCCGATGCAGACGTAGAGCTCAACGAGCCTGGGCAAGAGCTCCGGATCAGAATACCGATCGGTCACGCTCACCCAGGTGGCAAACGCCCAGGTGTGCAAGATAGCGCCGATCAGAAGCAAATAGACCAGCGGAACACGAAGCCGCATGGCCACGATGCACGCACCGACTGCGGTGACGATGGCTGCCAAGACGATGACCGTCTGAGCGGAAGCCAGCCGTTGACCTTCGCTGGCAGCCATCATGGCCTTTAGGGCGCTTTTTTCGAAGCGAAACCCACATTCCGGACATCGCGGTTCGCGAAGCCCATAAAGGTCATACCCACAGTTAGGGCAGTTAATGTGTTCGTCTTCCATTTGGCTGGACGGCGGGCTTCGCCCGTGACCATCCAACGCGGACCCGAGTTTACCCCGTCTTGTTGGACTCGATCGCTTCACCACATTCAGGACACACACCCGAGACGTTGCCCTTCAGACTGTAGCCGCAGCGGATGCAACAGCCCTGCATTCTTCGCATGGCTTCGAGTTGCGCCGAACTCCTGAGCTTGATTCCCCGGATCAGGGCCAAGACGGCGAACACGAAGATGATAAGCGCGGATACGAGGCTGTACGCTGCTGAAAGCCAACCGACGAACACGGCGCACGCCAGGAGAACGCAGGCAGCCACCAACCATCCGTTGGACGACCAACGGGATCGACTCGTTCGCTGCACTGGAACCAACAAGATCGGGACCTCGACCGCTACGACCGCGGCATTGTACAACACGTAGCGCTCGTCGGTGCGCATGATTAAGCCCGCGAGCCGGGGATCAGCGCTACCCCTATGCGCTGAATCGGTTAGCTCTTGTCTCCCGACAGCGGCGAATCGTCCGACATGATCCGTTGGATCGCGGTCTTCATGAAGGTCATCTTGGTGTTGGTCGATTCGTCCACCTTGACGACGACCTGGTCTTCTTTGACAGCGACTATGGTTCCGATGACCCCGCCGATCGTCAGGACGCGGTCGTTCTTCGAGAGACGGGCGTACATCTCCTCCCGTTCCCGGCGTTCCCGTTTCTTTTGGCTTCGGCTGGTCATGAACAAGAACACGACCATCGCCATCAGCAAAGCGGGAAACAGAAACATGCTCCCCGGTGCTTGTTGGGGTGTCTGGTTCTGGGCGATCCATGCGAAAATGGGGTTCATCACGTTTCCTTAACGTTCGGGTGTCGCAGCCATCGAGACGATCGGGAACTCGTGGGCGATTTTCACGAGCTGTCCCTCACGAATCAACTCGCGGACTCTCGACATGAACCTCTGGTAGAACCGAAGGTTATGAATCGAGGTCAACGTCGGGCCCAGCATCTCACCAGCATTGAACAGGTGACGAATGTAACCGCGGGAGAAGCTTTGACAAGCCTCACAATCACAACCAGGCTCAAACGGCTCGGAGTCGAGGCGGTAACGCTCATTTCGCATCCTCAGGACACCGGCAGCCGTGAAGGCGTGGCTGTTTCGGCCATTGCGGGTCGGCAAGACGCAATCGAACAGATCGACGCCCACTTGTACCGCAGCCAGGATGTCACGCGGGGTTCCGACGCCCATCAGGTATCGCGGTTTGTCCGCCGGCAGCCACGATACAGTCGGCCCGAGCACAGCCAGCATCTCTTCGTGCGACTCACCCACGGATAGGCCGCCGACCGCGTATCCCGGAAAATCAAGCCCGACAAGCTTTTCGGCACACCGTCTCCGCTCGCCGAGATTGAGGCCCCCTTGGACGATGGCGAACAAGGCCTGATCCTCGCGTGCGCGAACTTCCTTGCACTCTTTCGCCCAGCGAATCGTCCGGTCCACGGCACGACGAATCGTCTCGGCGTCAGACGGCAGCGGCGGGCATTCATCGAAGGCCATGATGATGTCTGCACCGAGCTTGTTCTGGACGTCTATCGCAATGTCCGGATTCAGGCGCATCGGGGCTCCGTCGACGTGGGACCGAAACTTGACCCCCTCGTCGGTGATCTGGTTGGCCGACGCGAGCGAGAAGACCTGGTACCCGCCGCTATCGGTCAGAATCGGCCTATCCCAGCCCATGAACGTATGCAGACCACCAAGATCTCGGACAACATCGGCTGTGGGACGAAGCTGCAGGTGGTAGGTGTTCGCCAGGATCATTTGGGTCCCGGTGGCGCGGAGCTGAGTGGGCGTTACACCTTTGATCGACCCAGCCGTTCCGATCGGCATAAACGCCGGTGTCTCGACCACCCCATGCGGTGTGGTCAACAACCCCAGGCGGGCAGCCCCATCCGTATCCGTGACCCTGAAACGATGCACGGTTCGGATGCTACGCCCTCAAACCCCAGCTCGCAATCGCCGGCTTTGAGCCGGGCCAACGCAGGGGGCTGGATCGTCCCCCAGCAGGGGTTGAGGCGGGCGCGCCGCAAGTTATAACATGATGGTCCCCCGCTTCGGAGGCCTCGTGATATACAAGCTTCCAAAGATAGAACTTGACTGGGTTGGCTTTGACCACCTCGTAGACTTCGCGGTGAGTACTGAGAAATGTCTCGTCGAGCAGATCGACATCGATATGAGCGAGACGACCTGGTTTGCCGCGGATATGTGCGCAGCATTTGGGGCAGTCCTTTACAAACTTGGAAGTAACCTCAACAACGTCAGACTGCATAACATCCTGCCCGACGTCGAGCGTATCCTGTCCAAGAATGGGTTCTTGTGCACCTACGGGCGTGAAGCGATCCCGGACACGTGGGGGACCACCATCCCTTACCAAAGGTTCGAGACCAAGGACGAGCGTTACTTCGGAGCTTACGTCGAGCAACAGCTTATGCAGCACCCTGGGATCCCTCGGATGACCCAGGGTCTACGGAAGAGGCTCCGCGAGAGCATCTTCGAGGTCTTCAGCAACGCCGTGATACACTCAGAAACGCGTTTGGGTATATTTAGCTGCGGGCAGTTCTTCCCGAACCGCGACCGCTTGATGTTTTCGATCGCCGACCTCGGAATAGGGATAGGGGAGAGCCTGCGAAGGAAGCTCAAACTCGAGTTACCTCACGACCAGGCCATCGAACACGCGCTCAAAGAGGGTACTACGACAAAAAGTGGGCCAATTCCCGGCGGGCTTGGATTGAAGCTCCTTCGTCAGTTCATCGAACTTAACAGCGGCGCTTTCACAATCGTCTCCGGAAGGGGATACTGGCAGTTGCTCGAAAAGAGGGTGAGTAAGACCGAGCTGAGCGGTGCATTCCCCGGAACCGTGGTCACGTTGGTGATCAACACCGCGGACACCTATTCTCAGACGGCCGCGTCCAAGATCTCACCCTCGGATATCTTCTGAGTCACAAGAACATGGAGATGCGGAACAATGCCGGACGCACTCACGATCAGCGTATACGAAGTCGTTGGGAGCGCACTGTGCGTCGCCTCGGACGACGGGCAGAAGGTCCACGATCGCATCGCCGCAGCCCTACATGAGAGCCGCAACGTAGCGCTCTCGTTCCGGAACGTGAAGAGCCTGACCTCCGCGTTCTTGAATGCGGCGGTGGGTCAGCTTTACGGCACGTTCACAGAAGAGCAAGTAAAAGCCAACCTTCAGGTGGTCGACATGGAACCTGATGACCTAGGCTTGCTTAAACGTGTTGTTGATAGGGCCAAGGAATACTTCAAGGACCCCACACGCTTCCGAAACGCAGCCCGAGAGGTTCTAGGCGATGACAGCGAGTAGCTCTACCTACGACATCGACAAGTACGCATTTTGCCACACGGATGCGGTGCTCCTCGATGCCAATATCTGGCTCGCCTTATACTGCGCCGAAGATAACACTCGGCATGAGATACGAACCGCCTACTCGAATGCTCTGAAGCACATGCTGCAAGCAGGATGCCGGATAGTTGTTGATGTCCTGATCCTCTCCGAATTCGTCAATCGTTACGCACGTCTGGTGTACCACGTGATTCCGCGGCATCAGCGCGTGCCGTTCAAAGCTTGGCCTTCGAGCACCCAGTTCAAGGAGGTTGCCAAGGCGATTGCCGACGCTTGCCGGCGAATCGTGAGTACGACTGAACGTACGGAGAGCAGGTTTACATCGGTGGACATCGCCGGCGTCTTGAGGGCTTACGAGGAGGGGAGTACAGATTTCAACGATTTGGTGCTGGCTGAGCTCTGCAGCTCAAAAGGGCTCGCGCTGGTAATAATAATTCTAGTTAATTCTTGCCGTTTGCCGATTAGCTCATCGTGGTCACA
>CAYOQG010000360.1:0-4498 GCA_964405925.1 uncultured Phycisphaeraceae bacterium
AGGTTGGCGTGCGGGATGCGAAAGCCCTCGGAGTCGATCGGGCTTGTGCGGCTGCGGCGGCCTATGAGAAACTGGGGACCGCCTGCACGATTGTCGACTTTGGCTCTGCGGTCACGGTCGATCTTGTGGATGACGACGGAACACTGCTTGGTGGGGCGATTATGCCGGGCGCAGCCATGCAGCTTCGAGCGTTACACGAGTACACCGCCGCACTTCCTGAGGTGGAAGCCGCGGTTCCGCAATCAGTGTTCGGCCGGGACACGACGGAGGCGATCCAGGCGGGTGTCTGTCTCGGCATTGCCGGAGCGGTTCGCGGACTGGTTGAAGCCTACGCGTCGCATCTGAACCGTTGGCCGCAGGTCGTGGCCACAGGTGGAGACTTGGGACTGCTCGCGCCGCACTGTGATTTTCTGGACACGCTCGTAGACCACCTTGTCCTTCGCGGGATTGGGCTTGCCCATTCCAAGTACCTTCAGACTATGGGGGCGTGATGGCGGGTTTGAGCACTAGGGTCCTGCTGTTGACACCACCCGGAGCGGGCCCAATCGGGGTAGTCAGGCTGATTGGCCCGGACGCTGTGGCTATCCTCGACAAAGTCTTTAGCCCGGCACGCGCCGCAACACGCATCGGGGCCCAGACGCAGACTGGCTCGAATGTGAGCGGGTCGAATGACCTGTTGGAGGTCAATCGCATTCGGTACGGCAAGTTTGTGGACCGCGGCGAGGTCGTTGACGACGTCCTCGTGTGCCGTGCTTCCACTGACAGAGCCACGGCAATTGATATCTCAGCCCACGGTGGCGTGCGGATCATGGAGCGCATTCTGGAATCGTTTCAACGCCTGGGTGCCCCGTTGGTCGACGGTTGGGCGCTCCGCGACGCGCCCTGGAAAGCGCCCACGGTAATGGAAACGGAGGCGTTGTCTCTGATTCACAAGGCCAAGACCGAACGGGCCGTCCGCTTTCTGACGTGGCAGCGTCAACACCTGGTGGCGAGTGTTCGGAAGCTCCTGTCGCCTTCCCATTTCAGCAGGGTTGGCCTTGCTGAGGCGGTAGGAGCGATGTTGAGCGGTTACGAGGCGGCTCAAACCTTGATCCATGGTGCCACGATCGTCCTGCTGGGACCGCCGAACAGCGGGAAATCCACGCTTTTTAACCGGATCGTTGCACGGTCCGCCGCCGTTGTATCTCCGTGCCCGGGCACAACGCGCGACTGGGTCTGTTTTGCTCTAGAGTTGGAAGGCGCACCGGTGAGCTTGGTCGACACGGCTGGGTCTCGTCGGAGCACCGATGATATCGAGCAACAGGCGATTGAGGGTGGAGAGGCCATCGCGTCAAAAGCGGATTTGCGAGTCATCGTGCTCGACGGCTCGCGAGCACGCTCAGGTGCTGAGTGGAGCGTGCCCGAAAGGCACCGTCGTCATGAAAAAGAGATACGTGTTCTGAACAAGATGGATCTGGTCTGCGGGTCGGTCACGACGGGGTCGGAACCGAATGAAGCCGTGCCCACGGACGACGCCATTCTCGTGTCGGCGCGAACCGGCCGCGGCATCGAGAGACTCACAGCCGCCATGGCCAAGAGCCTGGGACTCGACGAGCCTGTGGAAGCTCGCCCTTGTCTTTTCACCGAGCGACAGCGGAGAGTGGCGAACCGGGTTCTATCGGACTCTCCGAGGGGGCTAGACGAGGCATCTGCGGCGCTTCGAGGTGGATTAATCGGCGGACATTCAGGTGACGACGGTGGTTGACGGGCTATAATTTTATGCTCGCGCGCCTTTGCATTCTGCCGACGCATTCATGCAGGCAACCTGTCGGGACTGGCCCGATTACGAACAGCGTAAGGTTGATGCACACGATGAGGCTGCCTAGAGTGCGGGTTGGAAGGTGAACGTTTTTCGCGTCGTAGCGGGTAGGCCCGGTTCTCGGCTGGATTAACGGTTCGTCAGATGGCAATAGATGATGATTCCCAACTTGGTCGGTTGGTCGTTGAACGCAAACTGTGCACGGCCAACGAGGTCGATCTGATCCGCGCCGAGCAAAAGGCCCTTGCCAACGGGGGTACAAAGGCAGCCCTCGCGGATCTTCTGGTCCAGCATGGGTATCTCACACATACACAACTCCACCGCCTGAACCGTGCCATCGACGAAGACTCGATGTACAGACCCGCCCAGCAGATCCCGGGCTTTCAAATTCTCAGCAAGATCGGGCAAGGGGCCATGGCTGTGGTCTTCAAGGCTAAACAGCTCAGCCTCGACCGGATCGTAGCGATCAAGGTACTGCCGAAACGGTTGAGCGAGAACCCGGAATTCGTCGAGCGGTTCTATCGGGAAGGGCGGGCCGCGGCCCGCCTTAACCATCCCCACATCGTCCAGGCCTATGACGTCGGCGAGTCGGGCGGGTACCACTACTTCGTGATGGAGTTCATCGACGGGCAGACGGTCTACGATTTGCTGACCAACGGACGCCGCGTACCGGAAGCCGAGGCCCTGCGGATCATCCTTCAATCTGCCAAGGCCCTTGAACACGCTCATGCCCAGGACCTGATCCACCGTGATGTCAAGCCGAAGAACCTGATGCTGAACAAGGCCGGCGAGGTCAAGCTTGCTGACATGGGCTTGGCACGTGAGGTGGGAGATTACGTCACCGCGACGGCCGAGGCAGGGCGGGCTTACGGTACACCCTATTATATCAGCCCCGAGCAGATCCGAGGAGAGATCAATATCGACGCCCGAGCCGACATCTATGGTCTCGGGGCGACATTCTATCACTTGGTGACTGGGAAGGTGCCGTTCGACGGCAGCACGCCATCCGCCGTCATGCACAAGCACCTCAAAGATCCGCTCCTGCCACCCGACCATGTCAACCCATCACTGACTTCTGGAATCGGCGAGATCATCGAGGTGATGATGGCCAAATCGCCCGATGATCGGTACACCTCCGCTACCGAGCTGATCTCCGACCTCGAGGCTGTTGCCAAGGGAGAACCACCCTTCCAGGCGAGAAGGAAATACGACCATGAGCTTCTTAAGACCTTGGCTACGGGCAGACCGAAGGTCGAGGAGCCGCCGGAGATGCCAATGAGGGCTGGTGGGGCACCTCGTGTCTCGGCTGAATGGGTGATCGCCTTGGCAGTGCTACTGGCGGTCTCCATCCTGGGCAACATCTTGCTGGCCCTCCTCAAGTAGAGCGATTGCGGCCTTCCTACGGCGGGTCTGGACGAGGGCCCGGATGTGCGGGAGGCGCGGAGTTTGCCTGGGGCAAGCGTTACGCTCACTCAGGGGCCATCCAGATCGCACGGCAGCGTGTCCGGAAGCGGCGGCAGGGGGTCGGGATTCTGGACCCTGGCCCGACCATAGCTCGTGACTTCCGCAACCCAGTCCTCGCTGGTACCGAGATTGTTGCCGACGCGCTCCATCTCTGCCGGCACGAGTTCGATCCAGCACCTCAAGATCTGATTGGCCTCGATGTAGACGTCAAACGGGTTGCTCATCAGCCACTGCTGCACCTGGTCGCCGGTGCCCTCCTCCTCTGAGACGTGATAGATGTCCACGTTGGGCGTCTCGACGTAGTAGCCGTGGGTCTCGCTGAAGTGCAGATAGAGGCGGTTCTTCGTTTCGGTGGGGTGGACCTCGACTGTCACTTGGACGTCAGCGGGCTCGGATGGCTCCTCGCCGGGAAGGGGACGCTGACCCAACGGCGTTTGAAGCACCCTGTAATGTTCGATCTCTTCGGCGGTGAGGTTCTGCTTGAGCTCGGGCTCTTGCCCTTCCGGCGTCTTCGGACGAAAAACGAGATATACGACCATACCAACCACCACGACGAGCAAAATAATCAGACGTGCCTTCATCGCTGGTTCTGCCTTTCATGCTTGATGCGGTGAGCAGCAACTTGGCGTCTCCGCGCCCAGTGCTCACCAGAGTCAGCTATCTCCAACAAGGCGTCTCTCGGTCCGGCATGCTTCCAGCATGAGGGATTGAGCGTTCGGTGTACGCCTCGCAGTTTCTCTAAGGGCACCGCAGTGTATCGTTCGGGGCAAGAACCACAAGGTAGCTGTTTCGGCCTCGTCAAGATCGACATTTTTACACGCCCCGGGGCAGCAAGCAATGCCCCAGGACGGTATGTGAATTGCCCCATATGGCTGCCGCGTGGGTAGTAACCATCCGCGCCATTGTGTCACGTCGCGGTTGTGGCGCAAGGCAGTGCCAAGGGATCCCCTTGAGACAAGTTGCCCGGGTCCAGCGAACGGGCGGCGGGCCACGGATTCGGCTTCTCGCCAACGGCCGCCAGCGGATGAGCAGCCGCTTGACAAAGTGTGGGCATGCTGTCAGCGTGGTTTAGCGTAGGGACCTTGGCGGTTGCTGGTACCGGTTCTGGTTTGGGGATGCCCACTCCAACGTGCGGGTGTGAGCTTGATTCATGGTGCCGCGTGGATTGCCAACGCCCTTGGGACAGGTTTGCCGCGCGGCACGGGACATCTGCAAGTGGCGCAGGTTAGCAGAGGG
>CAYOQG010000361.1:0-4491 GCA_964405925.1 uncultured Phycisphaeraceae bacterium
CCAAATCCACGGCGATGCCCACCGGGCCATCCCAAAGACCCAAAGACCCGAAGGGGTGGGGCCACAAGTGGGAGCCGGCCGGGCCGCGCTTGCTCACAAACACGGCGCTGCCCCCCCCCCACCATCCAGGCGTCTGGCCCGGGATCAAAGTCGATCCACCCGTCGAAGAACCCGATGACGATGATGTTCCCCGCAGCATCGATGGCGATTCCCTCCGGGCCGGCTCGGCCCGTCCCCGTCTGGATCACCGTGCCCAAATAGATTCCATCAGGGGACAAGCGGGTGATGAAGGTTGCATACCCGTCGTACATCTGGCTCAGCGACCTGTGTTCGTCGACCCCGTCCGTGGGATCGAAGTCAACGGTTCCTCGGAACTCCCCACCAACAACCACGGTACCATCTGGGCCGACCGCCACGCATTTGGCAAGATCTGCCCCCGTGGACCCACCAGCCGTGTACGCCCAGGCGTACGAGCCGTCGGGGCGGACCTTAACGGCGTAGGCGTCTGTGGCGCCGGGATGCCCGCTGTGTTCAACGACGCCATCGGTCGGGTCCAAGTCGGCGCCGTCGGAGAACTGCCCGGCGAGGAAGACACTTCCTTTGATGTCGACTGCCATCGCAAAAACGAGTGCGTCACGCCCCATGATTCCTGTCCACGCGGAAACCGGGTTGGGACATGGCAAGGCCTCAATAGCAAGGTCAACCCGAGCGGTCGACACGGCAACCACAATCAGCATCGATGAAAGCGTCACTTGCCGCCTCCGCAGTACAGTGCGTGAAGGATGTCACACGGGATCGGAAGAGGACGTCTATATTATAGTCTTAGGAGAGGTCGAGAATCTTACATGAAATCTGGGTTTTTTTGTGCGTAGTATGCGATTTGCTCCTTCTCCCAGGGGGAGGATTAAGGTGGAAGTACAGGGCTGCAGAGCCCGAAGAAACGGGGAATTACGATTTGCCAATGGCCTGGGGCTGGCAGCGGCGATCAGAATGGCGAGCGGGAACGAGCGGTCCATGCATCGCGTTTGGGTCTCTATTCCCGCTCCATGACTGGCGCGGTTCTGTTCGGTGGTCGGTACTGCTCGAGAAGTAGTGGCACTCGGGGGGAGAGTTGGCCCCGGGCGCTGGCGCTTCCGGCTCAGATAGCCCGACATTCGCGCGGGGTGAAACCCGCGGCTCTGGTGCGCGCGAAGAAAGACCGCGAATCACCCCGATTCGCGGTCGCACCGGCGGTTGCTATTGTGTGGTGTCTTTCGCCTGCCCCGGGCCGCCGGTGGCGCGGGGGGCGTGCTATCGGGTGTCCGACGTACCCACCGCTCGTTCGTTCTTAGATCCGCGCGGGCTCCTGGTGGTTCTCGCAATCACACGGGTCATCTTCGCTGACCCGTGCCGCCCCGACGTCAGGTCGAGTGCCACCCGCCAGGCAGAAAAAGGGAGACTGCTTGTCCGGACCAGTGCGTCCTGTCGCACCGGTGCACCCCGCGCTTGCGCTTGGGGCTCGGGTGACCCTCGCCGCATCTTACGATCTCGGGTGAGCCTCGTCGTAGGCCTGTTTCAGCCGCGGTGTCGTCAGGTGCGTGTATATCTGGGTGGTTGACAGCGACTGATGACCCAGCAGCTCCTGCACACTCCGCAAGTCAGCGCCGTTGTTGAGCATGTGGGTGGCAAAGCTGTGACGCAGGGTGTGGGGGCTGATGGTCGGGTCGAGTCCGGCTTCCGCGAGGTATTTGTCGAGCTTACGACGCACGCTCCGCGTGCTTAAGCGCTGTCCGTGCTTGTTGACGAAGAGGGCTTCTTGATCGAACGATGCCGACCGCGCGTCAGCCCGGCGCAGTTCGAGATACCGCCTGATGGCGGCGATGGCTGTGGTTCCGATAGGGGCAGCCCGCTGCTTTTTCCCTTTGCCCCGCACACGGATCACCTGGCCCTCAAAGTCGACTTCGCTGAAGTTCAGATCGACCAGCTCGCTGACGCGGACACCGGTGGAGAACAAGACCTCGAGCATCGCCCGATCACGCGCACCGAGCAGGGTGTTGACGTCGGGTGTGGAGAGCAGCTTGCTGATCTGCTCGAGCTCGAGGTACTTGGGCAGGCGCTTCTCTTGCTTGGGTGTGCGGATGGCTGCGAGCGGATGCGCCTCGACGTACCCACGACGCAAACAGAACTTGTAGAAGCTTCGCAACGTCGCGAGCTTGCGAGCGATGGTCGACTTCGAGTAGTTCTGTGTCCCAAGGAACGCCAGGAAAGACTTGACGTGATCTGGATTCACGTCACGAAGCCTTTGTGCGAGGTCCGCGATCGATAAGACCGCGATCCCCGTCGCACCTGGCGCCCCTTCCTGACCCGAAGCCGCCGCCTGGCTAGCGGCTGTGGCAGGTCGTACGTGAAACGTCTGCCCACCGCTCGCCCCGGCTCTATCGCCCACGAGGAATGCGCAAAACTGGGCGAGGTCCGCCGCGTAGCACTTGGCCGTATGAGGCGAAAAGTGCCGTTCGAACTTCAGGTAGTTCAGAAACTCGTTAATCAAAGGATTCTCAGTCATGATCGCTCGTTACACGTCGGCGAATCAACCCACATCCACGTCAACGCAGTTCTGATGCAGGGGGCGGTTCCACCCCGTGCCGCCTCAACTATGTGGCGATCTGATCGAGTTCCGTCTCTAACCGTCGGCCCATCTGATAGCTCAGCACAGCCGCATCAAACCAATCGAAGCAGCTCGACTCGTTCCCGGCGAGAGAAGCGAAAGCATCAATGACCTCCGGCTCGTGTCCGGCCTCGTACCGGAACACGAAGCGTTCCTCGCCTTTGACCAGTGACAGCTGCCGCATCACGCTCATGGCTTCCTTACCTGTCGTACGCTTGGGCGGCGGACTCCAATTGTACGTCGCCGCTGATCAATTCTTTAATCGTGGCGTGACAACAGAAACGGATGTAGTGCTGTTGACTCACCACGTACTTTCGCCAACCGTATGGGCTGTCGTCGGCACCCCGGCGACTCGCGAACTCTCGAATGTCTCGGGCGACCGATTCGTGGGCCGCGTTAAACACGCGCTCGGTCTGAGCCAGGAGTCGCTTCGGTTCAGGTCCGGCATTCGCCCCCGTCAGGCGCGTTTGCCGCGACAGGGCCACCGGATCAAGCGTCCCACCGTCTGGCGCAGGCCGCGTTCCGTACAATTGAGCGGCGATTCCGATGCTTGGCGGATCGTACGGGTCGTACTCCGTGACCGCGAAAACCAGAATCGCGTCCGCGCCGAGCAACTCGACAAGCTCAAGTGCGTGGCTGGGCGACTCGACTCGGTCTGTGCCGTGCGCCGCCAGGATGCCAAGCACTCGGCTCACAGGGATTACCGAGATCCCTTCAGCGTAGCCCAGCTCGCTGGCCATCAGGTCTGCGAAACGATTCGGGTCGAAATCCATCGACCCGCTCAGGTTGACGGCCGGCGCGACCGCGACCGTCATAGGCCCGAGCTTGGGATTCACGATGGAAACGGGTTGTCCGCGTTTCGCATCGTGGCACCCGAGAAGAACCGTCGAGCCCGCGAGCAGCCCCACCAGGTTCCGTCCCCACCGCTTCCGGGGTCGCTTTTCGGTCATCCTTGACCACCCTCCCCTAGTCGTCGGCGTGCGGGTCGACGTACTGCACCCGTCTTGCACAACAACGGCGTTAGACACTGACTTCATCGTCCAATTCACAAAGGCCCTTTTGTTGGTTTAGGCGAGGCCTTTCTGACGGAAGGCCGGTCCTCGCCCAGACCCTATAATCAATCCTCTGCTGCCAGCGTGGTGGCCGCCGCCCTCTGAGTCGCCGTATGCTGCTGGACCCGGCTGGTCCGTCGATCGTCCTTTGCAGAGGCTGTCACATCGCCAGACCCGAGGGACCAGATGTTCTCCTGGCCCGACCGGCTGCTGGAAAAGTAGATTCGCCCGTCCGCAGAGAAGGTGGGGCCACAGTTGAAGGTATGCCCGTCGGTCAATCGCGTCCGTGCTCGCCCATCTGCGTCCATCACCCAGATGTCAAAGACGCCGCTGGATATCGGCAAGTTCAGGGCATCCGAGTTGGCTGCCCAGATTGCGGCACTGGCGAAAGCGATCCGGCTTCCATCTGGGCTCCACGTGGGTAGGGTCATCGACTCGGTGGAACTGGCTGCCAGCTCTGTAGGAAGTCGCGGTTCGCCATCGACAAGGGTGAGCGTCCAAATGCCGAACCAGCGACTGCCGCGCTCGCGGGCCCGCTGGAAGACAATCTTCTCGCTGGTTGGTGACCATTGGGGGAACAGACCGTAGCCGATAAAGCGCTTGGTGGCACCAGCCTCGGCATCGGTGACCCAAAGCTCCCACTGGCCTCCGCCGGCAGGCAGGCTGCAGTACACGAGTTCCTGACCGTCGGGTGACCAACTGGGATGGATTTCTTCAGCCGGGCAACTCGTAACCTGCACCGCTGGGCCGCCATTCACGTCGATCACCCAAATATCCCATTGACCTGCACGATTG